>LKNH01000033.1 GCA_001564135.1 Halobacteriaceae archaeon Tc-Br11_E2g27
GATACGAGCGGGATGGTAGACCAGCTCCGGACGGTCCTCGAAGAAGGAGCCGAACCAGCCAACGGACAGGCGACCGCACCAACCGAAGACGAATCCGATATTGACGTTACAGACCTGGATATCGACGGCGATGACCTCGACGGAAAGCTCGTCCACGCCGAGATTGATATCGGTGATTCCTCGATGCCCGGCGTCGATGCGATATTCGCGCTTGAGGCCACCGAGGAAATCTTCGAAATTCTCGAAACAAACCCCGAACGGGATGCTATCGAAGATGGGGAGTACGACGAAACGTTCGACGTGTTCATCGAGGCAGAAGACTTGCCGCGGGTTGACGCCGAATTCGAAGGCATTGGAAAGATAGAGGAGGCGAACGTCACGGACGTCACCGACCAGCTAACCGACGCTGGACCGACGGTACAGGGCGGCGATGACCACAAAGTGGACGAAATCAAATCCGTCCGCGTCGACGTCGAACAGCTCGATGATCTTCACGGAATGGTCGAACAGCTGGTCACCAGCCGTATCAAACTCCGGCGAGCGGTCGAAGACGAGAATCTCGATTCAGCTACCGATACGCTCAATGAACTCGATAAGGTGACCGCCAATCTCCAGAATACGGTAATGGATATGCGACTGATTCCGCTCAAGAAGGTCGTCGGGAAGTTCCCGCGGATGGTCAGAGACCTCTCCCGCGAGCTCGATAAGGAGGTAAACTTCGAGATTATCGGCGAGGATATCGAACTCGACCGGACAATCCTGACCGAAATCTCTGACCCGTTGATGCATATCATCAGAAACTCCCTTGACCACGGTATCGAATCGCCGGAAGAGCGGGTTGACGCGGGCAAGCCGCGTGAGGGGCAGGTCACCCTCCGTGCCTCGCGCGAGCGCGACCATGTGATTATCCAGGTGCAGGACGACGGAGCAGGTCTCGATGTCAATAATATCAAGCAGACCGCCGTCGAGAAGGGGGTCCGCTCTCCCGAGGAACTGGAGATGATGGACGATTCTGCGATTTATGACCTCGTGTTTCACCCTGGCTTTTCGACGGCGGAGGAAGTCACCGACACCAGCGGTCGTGGCGTCGGGATGGATGTCGTTCACGATACCGTCACCCAACTGGATGGCTCCGTGAGCGTCGACAGTACGCCCGGACAGGGAACGACAGTCTCCCTGCGATTGCCGGTGACGATGGCCATTGTCAAGGTGCTATTTTGTCGAAGTTGGCGACGAAGAGTACGGCATCCCAATCAAGAACGTCGATGAGATTACCGGCGCGGAGAACGTGAAAGTCGTCAACGGCCAGGAAGTTATCAAACACAACGACGAAATTTATCCGATCGTCAACCTTGGCGAGCGGTTTAATGTCCCCGGTCGGGCACAGACGGACGGTGGCACGGCCGAGGGCGGTAACATGCTCATTCGCATTCGGGAGTCGGAACGACAGATTGCGCTGCAGTGTGATGCGGTCAACGCACAGGAGGAAGTCGTCGTCAAGCCGCTCGAAGGAATTCTAAGCGGGACAGCAGGGCTTTCCGGGACGGCTGTGCTGGGAGATGGAAACATCGTCCACATTCTTGACGTGGTGACGTTATGAACCGGGCCGAGGAGCGCGCATTCAACCGACTGCTGGATTTCATTCAGGAGGAGTTGGAGTTCGAATCCGGGTTTTATAATAACGCGTATCTCGACCGCCGGATTACCGCCCGAATGCGCCGAACCGACCACGACGACTACCAGGCGTACCAGCAGTTACTCAAACGCGATGACGAGGAGCGGGAAGCACTGCTTGATTCGCTCTCTATCAACGTCACTGGCTTCTTTCGCAATCCGGATGCCTGGGAAAAATTGCGGCTTGTCCTCCGTGAGTTGACTGCAAACAATCGCACGGTGAAAGTGTGGTCTGCACCCTGTGCCGATGGTCGCGAACCCTACTCGATTGCGATGCTCGCTCAGGACGATGCGGAAATCGATGCGAACCGACTCGATATCCTCGGGACCGATATCAATCCGGATATTCTCGAAGTCGCTCGAAACGGAATATACAATACCTCACAGACAACCGACATCGCCGACGAGTTAGAGCCGTTGAGCGAGTACGAACCCTATGTCGACCAGGAGGAAACGAAGTTTACAGTCAAAGAATCAGTCAAGCGGCTGGTCAGCTTCGAGCAACACGACCTCATCCGGGGAGACCCAAAACGGGATTTCGACCTGGTGTTGTGTCGGAACCTCCTCATCTACATCGACTCCTCGTATAAGACCCCAATCTTCGAGACGATTCGAAACTCCCTGCGAGATGGCGGCTATCTCATGATTGGGATGACGGAGACGCTGCCAACAGAGTGCCGTGATGATTTCGAACCGGTCTACAAACGCCAGCGTATCTATAAACGGACCTAATGTCACTGTATCAGTACGAGCGAGATGGCGAGGCACAGGAGTTGCTCAGGGTCTTGCGCGAGGCGGAGAACCCGGAAGTTCGCCGACGGGCAGCCGAAATACTGGGCCGTTTTGAGGACCATGATGAGCGCGATGATATCGTCAGGGGACTCGTACAGGCGGCAACAGGCGAGGAATCCGATGCGGTCGTCGCTGCGGCTATCGATGGCCTCGATGAACTCGGCGGCGACGCCCTCGAAGAACTCATCGGAAAGATGGCAAACGTCGACCTTGATGGTGACGCCGCCGACTGGATGAAAGCAAAGGCGTTCGTTCAGGCGCTGGATGCAGGTGTGCCCGAGTTACGGATGGCCGCAGCAAACGCACTCGGCGAACTCGAAGAGAAAGAGGCCGTCCCACATCTTATCAACCGATTTGATGACCCTGATACCCGAGTCCGAGCACGCGCAGCGCGTGCATGCGGACAGGTTGCCGACCCGCGGGCAACTGACGCACTCGAATCCTTGCTGACAGACAGCAATGCGGAGGTCCGCCGAGAGGCAGCAGATGCGCTCGGGAATATCGGTAATCGGCAGGCACTCCAGGCGTTGTTATCTCTTTATAATGACTCAAACGAACGCGTGAGACGGATTGCAGTCAGTGGATTTGGGAAGTTCGAAAGCGACCAGCCAGTAGAATATCTCGTCGACGCACTCGGTGATTCCTCCGACGCTGTCCAGCGAGCAGCCGTCTTTTCCCTGATTGATCTGCTCTCGAACGTCCCGACCGAACAGAGCCACCAGATACGTGAATCAGTCGTTGACCAACTCGCGGCGACCGAAGATGAAACCGTCGTCGCGCCGCTTGTCGAGATTCTCGAAGTCGGCCAGCAGCCAGCACAGAAGCGAAACACTGCGTGGTTGCTCGGTCGTGTCATGGACGACGAAAGTAATCGAACGGCCGTGGATGCGCTTATCGGAGCGCTGCAAGCTGATGACCAGATGACGACGCAGTTTGCCTCAACCAGCCTTGCTGAGATTGGTGGGACCTACGTCGAAGCACAACTGCTCGAGATCGCAATGGATGAAGATGGTGACAGTCAGACACGGGCACAGGCAGTGTTTACGCTGGGGAAAATCGGCGACAGCGAGACGGCAGAGAAGCTGGAGAAACTGCTTGACAAAACCGAGGATGAGACAGTCAGACAGCGAACCTTCTCTGCGCTATCGAAACTCGGCGGCCACCAGCGGTAACTGTACCCACGAGTGAGCAAACGGTTAATACCCGGCACACCTAATTTCGTCTACGACGCGAGCAATGAGCAAGGGAGAGTCAGCGCTTGCCGACCAGCGAGGGAAATTCGCGCAAGTCGTCAAAGATGGGCAGAAAGTTCCCCAAATCGAGTGGATAGCTGGTCGAATCCTTCTCTCAAACAAGCGCATCGTGCTCGTTAGCAACCAGGGAAAACGGACGATTCCACTCTCAAAAATTACGAGTATCAAAGGCCGTGAGAACGCAAACCAACCCCTGGCCCAGGTGTCGAACTACCTCTCCTTGCAGGTCGGCTCTGATGTCACGCTGATTTCGCCACAACAGCATCAGCCATTCGAGCAGGAACTGTACGACGCTGTCCTCGACCAGACGGTCATTGCAGTCAAACACCCCGCGGTCAAAGGTGGGGTCGTACAGGATACGGGCTGGGAGAAGGGTCGCCTGACGCTCGAATTCGAGGACGAAACCGAGAGCGGAACAGTCGCACTCGCGATTGCTACCGGGCAGTTCGTCGAGGTTGAAATTGACGATGTGGGGACGGTGGAGGAAAATACGGCGGACGTCTTTGGCGATGAACGCTTTCTTATCGAGGTCGAACACACCGTCGAGGCAACGGCAGTCGAGACACACATCTCCGGCCCGAAGCAGAAAGTCAGCATCCTCGGCTCGCTGTTGCGAAAAGGCGAACAACAAAACACGACGGACGCTGAACTATCCGGAGAAGAGACGGAGGTGCTGATGGCACTATACTCCGGTGTGTCACCGTTTCAAATTCCATCGTTTACTGGAATGGATGTCGAAGAAGTCGAAGCAATCTACGACGACCTCATCGAGGAAGGAATTTTAGAGGAAAAGCGGGTCCGACGGGAAGTGCAACTCAAAGCTCGCGGCCGACACGTTGCAAGCGAAGCAATGGGCGAAGAATAGCACTCACACGTTTACATCTTCTAAGTGTTTGCTCACGACAACCTGTCCTTTCGGCGTGAGCGTGGTCCCATCTGTGGTATCGACGACGAGGTCGTCGTCTGCAAGTTTGTTGAGCATCATCGTCACGTTCGATGGGTCCTTGTTGACAATCTGTGGGAGTGACAACCCTTCGTCGCCGGCACCGGAATAGAGTGCAACCAGAATCTCCTTTTCGTCTTTTGAGATGCTGATGTCTTTCAGTTCGGCCATCAAATCGGAGTATTCGAGTCGGAGATACCGACCGAGCAACGACATCTTTCGTTTGGAATCAGTCGCGACCATCGTCAGCGTTGCTTCGCCCTGTGGCATATGTCTCACTTCGAGGACCGGACGCGTTGCGCCGTTGACGTTTCGTGTTGACCGACTGAACTCGGTCACTTCGGCCAGCGTAATGGTGACATCTTCATCGGATGAGCGAAACTGAACAGCCTGTGGCTTCAAAAAGAGCTTTGCAGGGCGAAACGGCGTATCCAACACGCGTCCACCAAGACGTGCAGGATGTTTGACGGTCGTATCCGTCCCGTTGACCAGTGCTTTGAATAAGACGGTCGAAAACTTCGAAATCATCTCATCATCGCCTTCGACAGTCGCAACGTGTTGTCGCTCCTGTCGCTGGAAGGCAACGGTGACAGTCGAATCAAAAAACCCATCGAGCTCGTCGGGAACCTGTCCGACCGCAACGTCAAAAATTGAATCGAGCGGAATCGTCAGTTTGTCGGCATCGTTGACCGCAAGGACGAGTCGTTTTTCGCTTAGCAGGACTCGCCCGCCGACGGGGTCAGCGCTGTTGAGAACATCAGCGTTAAATTTCGCCAAAAAATCAGCGATGACGGATTCCGACATAGCGACTAGTAACGTGTAGCCGTGGCCGTGCCTTGAGCGTTTCGCGGCCGGCGAGCAAAGACGCCAAACTCCCAGCTCATGACTCTTCGAGTGACTCGGCAATATCGGTGAGCGACGAGCGCTGCGGCTCCGGTGGTTCGTAAATGACCCGTTCACCGGGAACCCGAAGCCCGTAGGCAAAGCCCTCACGGAGGATATCGAGTTCAAGCGAGTCGCCTGGGCCGCGACCGATATCGGTTACCCACTCCTGAAAGCGATTGTCACCTCCGTCGGCTTTCGCAAGTCGCCGGTTGTCAAACGCTCCCCTCACGACGACATCGCCAGAGACGGCCCGCTGGAGTTGGCTGTGATAGTTGCGGCCGGACAACGAGAGACTCACAATATCGAACGGTTCACAGGAAATCCCAGCCGGGAGCGAAAGCTGAACACGACTCGTCCGGCCGACCGATGAAAGCGACACTCGGTGGGTACTGACAGTGTCGTGGTCGGATGGGATGCGGTCAGTCATAGCGTGGCGTTGCTGGTACGTAGCTGTCAGAGCGTTATTCTTCCTCACCAAGCAGGTCAGCAACAGACTCGGAACCGTATTCGACAACCTTTGCGTTTATCTGTCGAGTCTCCTCGGCAACCTCTCGGCCGCGGACAGTGACACGCTTTCGTTCGCCGTCGCGTTTTGGCTCGTAGCCGACGCCGCCCTCGAGCAGAACCTGTTTGAGGTTCGGCCCGCGAACGTCAGGTCGCATTGGACGGCCAGCGTTATCCGAGCCGCCGGTCAGCTCCAGCGTGTAGCCATCAAGGCCAACGGCACTGCCATCGACTTCCTGGCCAATCTCTTTGCCGATAAAGCGGTTTGCGTCCTGGTCCGAAACGTCTACCTGATAGGTCGCGCCACCTTCCGGGTCGGCGACAGCGACGGTGAATTCAGCCATATGTATATGTGCACTCGATTCGACCTAAAAAGCCCGTCGAAGCGTCCGTGCCAACTGTGTCGCTGGACAGCTAGTGCGCGCCGTGGATATGCTCGCGTAGCGAGTCAACATCGTCGAACGACATATCACACATCGCACAGGTATTGTGATGAAGCGCAACGTGTTGGGTTACACCGCCAGCCGATTCAAACTCTGCATCGCAGGTTGAGCATGCGTATGACATTACATACGGTGATAGGCCGCGTAAGTATAAGTATGCTATCATAAAACCAACCGTTAGTATAGGCGTCATTGATAGCTTCAGGGGAAATATTAGTAACCGAACGGATACCGCTGAGAATGGCCAGACAGAACTATTAGGGCAAGGGCACCCGAAAGCCAGCACAATGTTGCCAACCATCATCAGGATATTTGGGTTTCTGTTTATTCTCATCGGCGCGGGATGGGTAGGACTTGGACTCTACATTGAGGAGGTCCTGATACTACTTGGTGGTGCTCTGGCCGCAACTGCGGGCGTGGTTTTGCTAGGACTTGCTCGAAATCCGCCGGAACACGTGGGAGAGTGACACGGATATTGCAGCAAAACCATCCGCTTTGGACAATCCAAACGAAAGCGCTTTTACCAACCAGAATCGAATCACGCAATGCAGACAGCGTGCGTGGGTAGCCAAGCCAGGCCAACGGCGCAGCGTTGAGGGCGCTGTCCCGTAGGGGTCCGCCGGTTCAAATCCGGTCCCACGCACTGTCTGTCGGGAACGTACGTGAACCGACTGCTGTGCAGACCGCGATTCGAACCCTGCAAGTCGCAGCGGCCGAACGAAGTTCGGTCGACCGTCTTGCCCCGGTTCAAATCCGGTCCCACGCACTGTCTGTCGGGACCAGTTTCCGACAACGTGCATACGCGGTCGCCCGGTACGGTAGCGCCGTACCACCTGACCGCGTATGGTGCATCCCCACAGGGACTGCACCCACGCAAATTCTCTCAATACAACCACCTGATAGCTGCGGCTGGTTCCTGCCCAGCGAATGTCGCAACCTATAGGGGAAAACCACCCAAAGCACCAGTCATGAGTATCGCGCGCGAGCGAATCGACCGGTTGACCATGCTTGCTCGGGAGGCAATCCGTGAGGAAGAACCCGAGCGAGCGCGACGGTACGTCCGGCGCGCGCGACGCATTTCCGAGCGCAATCGTATTCGGTTGCCCCGCGAGTTCGTTCGGTTTACCTGCGACCGCTGTGACCTCTATCTGATTCCTGGCAAGAATGCCCGCGTTCGCTTGCAGGATGGACACGTCGTCATAACCTGTGACTGTGGTGAACACGCCCGATATCCGTACGAGTGAGACAACACGGAAGTCACCGCCGTCGGCACACACTGCCGGAGCCACGAATGGTTTAGGCCCGCACGGAGTAAAGCCACCTAATGAAACAAGATATTACAGAAACCATCGGGTCTCCCCTTGTCAAAGTCGACAGCCCGGAGGAGACGACAATCGCGGCAAAGGTTGAGTCGTTCAATCCCGGTGGTTCGGCGAAAGATAGGCCAGCACACGCCATGATTGTCGCTGCCGAGGAATCTGGCGAGCTTGAACCGGGAGATACCATCGTCGAACCGACAAGCGGAAACACTGGCATCGGCATCTCGATGGTCGGTGCAGCGAAAGGATACGATGTCGTTATCGTGATGCCTGCCTCGAAATCACCGGAGCGGAGACAGATTATGAAAGCCTACGGTGCGGAACTCGAACTGGTCGAGGGAGAAATCAGCGAGGCCAAAGACCGTGCCGACGAGTTGGAACAGGAACATGGCTACGTACAGCTCGGTCAGTTCGACAACCCCGCAAATCCCGACTCACATTACCAGACTACCGGCGTTGAATTGCTTAACCAACTCGGGGACCGAACGCCGGATGCGCTCGTTGCGGGTGTTGGAACCGGTGGAACGATCAGTGGAATCGGTCGCCGATTGCGCGAGGAGTTTCCCGACCTGACTATTGTCGCCGTCGAACCCGAAACGAATGCAGTCCTTTCCGGTGAGGAGCCGGGGTCGGATGACTTTCAGGGGATGGGCCCAGGTTTCATCAGCGACAACCTCGACCAGTCGTTGCTGGATTCGGTCGAAAAAGTGGGTATCGACGCTGCGGAAGCCGAATGCCGTCGGCTCGCACATGAGGAGGGAATACTGGTCGGCCAATCATCCGGTGGGTCGCTCGTGGCCGCAAAGCGGGTTGCGCGGGCGCTCCGAGAGAAGAGTGAAAATCCGTTAGTCCTTACAGTATTCTGGGATTCCGGCGAGCGATATATGACGACCGGCATGTTCGACGACTGAGAAAAAGCAGAGATGAAAGAGTGTCTACGCCGCTGCAAATTATAAGAGTCGGGCATACGTAGAGATTGATGATGCGAGCGAAGTCCGAGTACCGTGACCGAGATGAGACAGAGGTAGCGGTACTGGATGCTCTCGCAGATAGCAACGGCGAGGGAATGACGGTCTTTGACCTCAGGGCTGTTGTCGAAGTCGATATTGACTCCCTTGAGACAGCGCTCGCTAAACTCAAAGGGGATGGACTCATCGAGGTCACACGGGAAAACGACCGGACAATTATCACCGTCAAAGAGTTTGTAGTGGGTCCCGACAACCCAACGGATGACCGCGACTTTTTCGAGAAGATTCGTCGACGGTTTCGCCTCTAGCGCTTAAGCAGCGTCAGCACGTATCGCCAGTATGCGCGTTGTCTCCCTGCTACCATCCGCGACGGAACTGTGCTATGCGCTCGGTGTCGAGCCAGTTGGCGTCTCCCACGAGTGTGATTACCCACCCGAAGCAAAACACCAACCATCAGTTATCGACTCACGAATCGATGCCGACGCATCGAGTGACGCGATTGATAGCCAGGTACAGGATGCAGTTGCGGAGGGTGGCGTCTACGAACTCGACCGCGAGGCCCTCCGTGAATGTGACCCGGACCTCATCATCTCTCAGGGTATCTGTGAGGTCTGTGCGGTGGATGAATCGCTCGTTCGAACAGCAATCGATGAGGAAGATATCGACGCGACACTCGTTGCGAGTAACCCCCAGTCAATCGACGATGTCCTATCGGACCTTGAACGGCTCGGAGAGCATCTCGGGAAAAGCCAGCAGGCCCGACAGGTGAGAGAGGGTCTCGAAACACGAATCGAACACGTCAAGCAGAACACACCGAACCCCGAAGACGGGCCAACGGTCGCAATCCTCGACTGGCTCGCCCCCGTGATGGTCGCAGGCCACTGGATTCCGGAGTTAGTAGAGATTGCCGGCGGGCGTTATCCGCTTGCAGCACCGGGCGACCCATCCATTCCACACGAGTGGCGCGATATCAGAGATGCCGACCCGGAGAGACTCATTGCGGCACCCTGTGGCTTCACGCTCGAACAGACCCGAGAAAACCAGACGGACCTGGCTGAAAGACCGGGCTGGGAGTCACTGCAGGCAGTTAGCGCGGGCACAGTCTATGCGATGGATGGACATCACTACGTAAACCGACCAGGGCCGCGGCTGGTCGAAACGCTCGAATTGCTGGCCGCAACCATTCACGATGACCACGAAATCGCCACCAGAGAGACGCCGCTGGATGCGGTTGCTCGCTGGTCAGAGCTGACAGCAACACAGCAGCCTACTCAGTGACATCGGCAACAATCGCGTCCGCATACTCGACAACTTTCTCGGGTGCAATCGGAAAGACGGCAGTCGGCACGCCAGCCGCAACCCAGACCGTCTCGTTTTCCATCACCTGGTCGTCGACATAGACTGGGACAGCTGAATCGTGACAGAACGGTGGGACACCCCCGACTGGCCAGCCGATGACGTCCTCGACATCAGCGGAGTCTGCAAGATGAGCCTCGTGGACACCCCGAAGCGTCGCCAGTTTCCGTGTATCGACACGCGTAGAGCCGGAAACGACGGCAACAATGATAGTATCCGCTGCGAAAACACGCGAGCGAGCGATTTCCGTCACCGAACAGCCGACGGATTCCGCGGCGTCTTCTGCTGAACGGGTCCCCTCCGGAAAGTCGTGGACCTCGATATCAAGCCCATATGTCTCGGCTGCGCGAGCGCGAAACTCCTCGATTCGCTGGTCCATATCATCTAGTTTGCCGCCAATGCCCTAATACTGCCGGCAGTTGCCGTCGTTGCAGAGTTACCAGTAAGCTGTCCGGTTCCAGCGCGTCCACGGCCGTCCGACGCTGATATAGAGGACAACAGAGAGGAAGAAAAATCCAAGCGTGACGGCGCTTGCAGCCTGCCAGTCCGAGGACAGAAAGAGGTCGTTAGTCGTTGCAAGCGTCACAAACGATGCAGCTATCCACCCAACCAATGCAAGCAACACGACCGCGCTTCCGAGTTTCCACGAGTCCATACCTGCCTCTCTCGGGCCTCAAATATAAAATGCCAAGGGTTCGCCCGACTGAACTGAGTGTATGACTACTGTTGCGGTGTTGGCGGACCCACCGGTCGAAGGAGCTGTCCTTTCATCACTCACACCTGAGCCACTTTCGGCGACCGAGGCAGTCCAGTTGTACAGCGCGCTACTTGCGGATGTTTGCGAGACTGTCCAACACGGCGAAGGTGAGCTGTTAGTGAACTACCGGCCTGCAGACCAATCGGGAGTCGAAAACCCTGAACGGGCGCTGAGAACGCTGCTCGATGATGAACTGCCCGAGCCGGCTGCGGCGCGATACGAGCCGCAAGTTGGTGAAAGCTATTCCGGTCGTGTTGGGAATACCTTGACACACCTCATCGAGGAGGAAGCAGAACAGACAGTCGCCGTCGTTGAACCGACCGCCGCGTTGTTCCGCCGCGAGCACCTCGGTACTGCGATGATGAAGCTCCGGTCAAGCGAAGTAATCCTCGGCCCCACGCCAACCGGTGAGGTGTACTTTGCTGGATTCACCGAAACGATTGATTTCGAGGAGGTATACACGACACCAGCGCTTGAGACGTTCATCGACCGCGCAGTTGATGTCGACCATGCGGTGGACTTTCTCCCGACGACACCCACTGTTACCGACGAGGAGACACTGAAGATGATGGTCACCCATGTTCGTGCACGGCTTGCTGCTGAACGGCTTGTGCCAGCCAGAACCGCCGCACGCATCACGGAATGGGGGTTGCGCGTCGACGAGACGGGAGCGCTCGTTCGTGAATGAGTGTCTTTCCATGCACGTGATTCCGACAACTCTTAGGGGCCTGGTGAAGTAGCGGGAAGTAGGTGGGATAGCGAAGTGGCCTAACGCGCCTGCCTTGAGAGCAGGTGTCCGAGAGGACTCAGGGGTTCGAATCCCCTTCCCACCGTTTTCTTTTGTTCTAAAATGGAAGTGGTTCGAATCCGGGGAGTCGCAGCGACCGTATGGTCGACCGTCTCCGCTTGGTTCGAATCCCCTTCCCACCGTGGTTTTTGAGAACACTTGAAAGAGTACTCTTCGCAGCCCATTCATTGATGTGACAGTCAGCCGTAGAAACAACGATGTACGAGCGAATACTGCTCCCGACAGACGGCGAACAGGGTGTCAAACAGGCAACGGACCACGCGCTTGGGTTGGCACGCGCAGTCGGAGCGACGGTCCACGTGCTCTACGTGGTTGATGAGACGGTCTATGGCGCATACAGTGGGGATGAATTCGTTCAGGAGCACGAAGGACCACAGGCTGCGCTCGAAGAACACGGGAACGATACCTTCGCTGCCGTGACTGAACAGGCCGAGGATATCGCTGTCGAGACAGTCATGCGGTACGGCATCCCTGCGGAAGAAATTGTCACAGCAGCGGACAAGCTCGACGTTGATTTGATTGTTCTTGGAAGCAGGAGCCGTTCAGGGGAGTTCCGACGGTTGCTAGGAAGCGTGACTGACCAGGTGCTCCGCGTGACAGACCGGCCGGTAACGGTCGTGAAAACGGAAGCAAAGAGTTAGTCTAGTGAATATCGGAGACAAATCCCAGACAGGTGCGCTCGCCTTCACGTGGAAGCACGCGGAGTTTGAGTGTAAGTTCGATGGAACGCTCCGCACACTGGATATCACACCTGTGGGTTTCACGAACACCCTCTGACTGGATATTCCGGAGTAACGCGGCTGTTTCGTCATCGAACAGCAGGTCAACAGATTCATCAACGAGTTCGTCAGGACAGTAATCGACGAGCGTCGCAAACCGTTCGTTGACGTAGGTGAACTCCCCATCCTGGACGAGAAAGACGCCGGTGAGGTTCTGTTCAACTAACTGTTCGTACCACGAAAGGGCATCCCAGAACTGATGTTGCAATCGGTAGCGTTCGACAACGTTCCGAATCCGGTTTGCGAGCAGGTCGTACTGGTCAATGCCACCCTTTTTCTGGATATAATCAGTCACACCCGCCTGAATTGCCTCGCTTGCAATCTCTTCGCTGCCCTTGCCTGTAAAGAGAATAAACGGAATGTGTGGATGTGACTCGCGGACGAGTTCGAGAAATTCGAGGCCGTTGGTTTGTGGCATATCATAATCTGAAATGATACAGTCGAACTCCTCTTCGGACAGGCAGTTTAGCGCCTCAACGACAGTGGTCGTCCCGACGACAGTGATAGTGTCGTCTGCGCGTTCGAGGAGTTCTTCCGTTAACTCCGTATACTGCTCCTGGTCGTCAACGTGGAGGACGCGGATTTCCTGAGAATCGTCGACCGTAAGCGTTGGGACCGAGAGTTCAATTGTCTCGGTGTCAGAATTGGAGTCCGGAGTTCCACCGCGGATAAGTGGAGAGTTCTTCTGACCGCACGGCATCCCAATCCGTAACGACTCGGCTGCGAAAAAGGCGTCTCGCTCTAGTGTGTTTGGTTCATAACTCATAGATTTCCCTGACAGTGAAAGGTTGCCCCTCTAATACTATTCAGCAGCGCAATACATTAACAATTTTGGACGGTTAATACCGTTTGCTAGCAATAATTCAGCTAAATACATGTCGACCATACTATAAAGAAACAAGTAGAGTAGCGATAATCCACCGATAGCTCTATTTTTGTCAGGTATACGCCCAAATATCATAGATTTCAGGGTTAAATCAATTTAAATCATGTAATATATTATCGAAAAAATATAAATTCCCACCAGCCAATTGTTTTGATGTAACATGACGAACTCACGAACCAAAGAATTCCTGATGAACCACCCAAAACTGCTCGCGACGCTGTTTGCTCTTACTGTGCTTCTGTCACAGAGTGGAGCGGCGATGGCCGGAAATAGCACTTCAGTTGCAGGACCGTAGATTCTCTAAATTTGTTCAGTCACGTTCGTAGCCCATGATAAAGAGTCATCACTAATTTTCACCGGGACATTCTCAAGATGTAGAAATTCAGATAATTCTTGAGGCGAAGCCACAAACGAAGGTATGAGGCCCGAGCTCAGGAAGAATGTAGTATTATTTTTGAGTAGTGGCCTATAAATCGTGCCTATACCAAAATTATCTGTTGAAAACGTCTTTATATCTACAACATAGTCATTTTCTTTTTTTCCTATAATCAACATATTCGGAGTTTGACTTTCCGACTGCGTAACCGTCATCCCACCATCACCGACAACAATATACTGGCCACCGAGAATACTTTCGTCGCGCGCAATCGTCAACGCGGAGCGAAGCGGGAACCCGACGTTCAACAACCGAGCAACAAGCTCACCTATTTCAACTGCACCCGTATTTGGAATATCGGTGAGTGTTACTATCCCACCGATTGCACCAGCGCGAATCAGGTGAAGCCCCTGCTGATGTGAACTACACGCATTCAACAGAAATGCCTCAACATTAGTTGATTCAATCGAGGCTGCATCTAGCATTCCATCGGAGCACTCGAAACCACCGTCGTCAATGTGACCGATGTAGTGGAAGAAGTTACAGCCCTCTTGGAGCGTTTCCCGTAGCTCAGCAGTGGTGAGGTCGTGTTCGACAGTCACCTCGAACGGAAGGTCCTCCCGCTCACCATAGACCTGGCTGACAAGGTCACGCTCTTCATCCATTCGCGCATCGTTGACGACGACTGTAATATCGATATCTCCCGTTTCAACTTCCCTGTCCAGGCGGTTCTGGAACGCCTCGGGAATCAGTTTACTGGCACCGATTGGAATGCCATCACCGATCCAGGCTTGCTCAATTGAATCCGCAGTATCAAACTGTACGTAATTCGTTTCCTGAGCTGTCGTTTCAGTCGTCGAACGCTCCATCGGTTGTGACGCTGAACGCATCAAAACCTCACCCGTGGACGAATTTCTCGTGAACCCAGTTGTTGTGGCCGAAACGCTTTGCTGTGCAGGTGAGCGCGTACGCACAACAGCCAGGTCATCAACCACGAACGGTAATTGCTCCGCTGTCGAAACTGTCGGTTCAACGTGAGCAGTTAATCGCCATTTCGGAACGTATTCCGCGACGGCCTCGTACGGCACAGATAAGTAGGTCTCGACTCGCTGGGCAAGCGGTTGGTCGTACAACGATTTCCAGTCAAAAGCAAGAGATTGCTCTAGTTCGTTTCGCTCGTAGAGGTCAACCTGATATAGTCCTTCGGTGCGCGTGACACAATCAAGGACGAATAGCTGCTTTAGCAC
>LKNH01000034.1 GCA_001564135.1 Halobacteriaceae archaeon Tc-Br11_E2g27
AGCAGGTTCCGGAACACAGAGTCCAACATGTTATCGGCCTGTACACTCACTGATGGGAGTTCTCCCTCTATCATCACGATAGCTCGCTCCTGGTTTCCTTGTGCGTTCTCAACTTCTCTTTCGAGAACTGACCGTAACTGAACTGGGTGTCGGTCTACATCGGCCTGGAGCATCACCTCGGTCACCTCTCGTGCTGTTGTCGTGATATCGACCGCATTCTGTGCTGCGTCAAGTACATGCGCAATGTACTGTTCGCCTCCCGCATTCACATACTCCTCTAACAACTCTCCGTAAGTGAGTACAAGTTGCAGATCATTCCGAATATCATGTCGGACAACCTGATTGAGAATCTGTAGATTATCACGCTGTGTTTCGAGTAAATTCTCGTATTCTTTCAATTCGGTCACATCGCGAGCGTAACCAAGGACAGCGTCTTCATCTGTGCCGGGAACTTTGAATGGTATCTTTGTCGTCTGGAGCCGCAAGGACTTCCCATCAGCTGTCGTTATCTTTTCTTCCGGTATCTCTTTTGATTCGCCGGATTCGATGACCGCTCTATCGTCTTCGGAAAACGCTACTGCTTCATCAGGGTTCGGAAGCACCTCAGTTTCCGTTTTCCCTTCTATTTCGTCTGGTGAGAGCCCGTACGCATCTGCAGTCGCCTGATTTGCCAGAATATACTCTCCTTCTTTGTTTTTGACAAACAGTAGGTCAGGAACCAGATCGATTACCTTTCTGAGTCCTTCTTGTGTCTCTCTTGCTGCTTTTTCCTGTTCTTTTCGCTCGGTGATATCGTTGAAGATACCCAGAATACCGACGACATCGCCCTCGTCGTTAAACCGTGGGTCTCCCACTGTTCGAACCCACCGTAACCGGTCCTGAGCTGTGATAATCCGGAGTTCGAGATCGTATGATTCGCCTTTTTCCCTCACATCTTCCATCGCCTGCCGAATTCTTTGCCTATCTTCGGGGTGATAGAAATTGGTTGCTTGCTCTAGCGACAGGTCCTGGTCAGGTGGAACCTCATGAATCCGGTAGACCTCATCACTCCAGTGGAGGGCATTGTCTTTGAGGTCAACTTCCCACCATCCAATTGATGCATTTTCTTGTGTTTTTTCGATCACATTACGGGTTCGTTTGAGCTCCCGTTCGCGTTCTTTTCGGTCAGTGATATCCCTGCTGAGCGCGAGGAAGCGTGTTTTATTATAAATCTCAATTCTTGAAACCCAGACCTCAACTGGAAACTGCGACCCATCTTTTCGCTTGTTTTTCCCTTCTAGTTTGAGAATTTTATCTGTGTCCATCGTTTCCCACAACTGGCGAAGCTGTTTTTGCTCAGGACCCACTTCGAAATCAAAGATATCCATCGAGAGCAGTTCCTCCCGCGCATAGCCAAGATTCTCGACGAGTTGTTCGTTTGCGTCGACTATACGGCCTTCACTATCGTGAATAACCATCGCATCGGGCGCTTTATCGAAGAGCGCCTTGAACCGTGATTTTGCTTCTTCGAGTTCTCGCTCTCTGGTACGATGGTCTGTGACATCCCGACAGAACACTACCGCAGCAGTTTCGCCATCCTGTTCAATCCTGCTCACCGACAGTTGAACTGGGAACTGGTCACCGGATTTGGTTTCGAACGTCACCTCGTACTGTTCCGGGACAGAGTCACCATGTAACCGTGCCTCGTGATAGGCTTCGACCTGTTTCTCCTCTGCCGGAGCAACAAATATCGTTTTGGAGGCTCCGACAAGGTCCGCCTTCCCATATTCAGTCATCCGCTGTAATTCCTTGTTAGCGTAGATAATTTCGCTGTCTCTGGCAACGAATATCCCGTCGTTGCTCTTTTCGACTATCGATTCATACAGCGAATCCATTGGCTATTTCCACTTTCTACGTACTGATGAGTGCTTCGAAAATACTGTTCGGATAATCAAGAGAGTCTCACTCTCCCGAATGGTTCCCATAGAACTACAAGCAAACCGGACATACCATCACATATGTACGAGCATATTCTGGCAGGGACGGACGGGAGTCAGGAGGCACTATCCGGGGTACGATATGCCCACTCAATTGCAGCACACGCTGGAAGCAACCTGGAAGTTCTACATGTCGTTGACGAACAGTTACTGCCGGATGATGACGGTGAGACTGATGAGCACAAGCTGTTGGAAGAACTCGAACAACACGGGACAGGAGACCTGATTGAAGCTGCCCAGCAAGAAGCAATATTAAGCCAAATTGATACAACCACCGAACGTGGCGTTCCATATCGGACATTCATTGATTACGCCGAAACCAGCCAGACAGACCTGGTCGTTGTTGGGAAGGGTGGGTCTGCACACAGACAATTAGGGAGTACCACCGAACGGATTATGACACTTTCATCCGTGCCAGTCCTGACTGTTCCGAACGACATTGCACTCGCCGGTGACTCTCTCACAGAATCCCTCGATACAATTGTTGTTCCACTGGATGGTAGCAACCCAGCAGAGCGAGCAGGCACTCAGGCACTTCGGTGGGCTGAAAGCCTAGACGCAACAGTTCATTGGCTGTATGTCGTCGATACCACACTCTATGAGTTCGGGGATATTCCACGGAGCGTTATTGGAAACCTCCGGAAAGGTGGCGAGAAAACACTTGACGAGTTTGTTGCACAGGCGAACGAGGAAGATATCAACACAACCAAGACGCTCTTGCGTGGCAAACCATCCGAAGAGATTCGCTCATACGTAGATGGTGTTGATGCCGACCTCCTCGCGATGGGAACCCGTGGACAGGGTGGGCTTCCTGAACAACTGCTCGGTAGCACGACCCGCCGGACAGTTCGTGAGAGTTCTGTCCCTGTCCTTTCTGTGAGTTAGTCGCTACGCTTGAGGAGTAATTTCCGTTCTGCCGGTATTTTGTTAAGATAAACAATCTTCACGGAGTTCTATTCTGCAGTGAATCCAGCTTAAGCTGGCTCAATTCGCCTTTGATAACGAACCGGTTTATCTTTTCATCTTCCTTTTTGCCCGGATGCAGCCATGAACCTCAGCAAAGCAAATCTACAGCAATCGGTTGACAGCGAAACAGTGCGCTCAGTCACGAAACTCTCACTGGTCGCGGTATGGCTTGTCGTCATGCTGTTTTTACTCACCCTTATTCCAGGCGTTGATAGAGTTGTTCCACAGACGCCGGTGACGCTCGCAGCGGTCATTGGGGCAATTATCACGCTCGTACTCGTGGGGATTCTTGGATATCTCGCCCCGAAAGCAGCCGCGTTGACCAAGATGAGCCTCGACGGGCCACAGGAACTCGTTGAACATGCTGCCGGAGCAGTGTACTGGCTGATTATTCTCGTCGCAGTGCTCGTAGCACATAGTGGGCTTGCAGGAGCACTTCTCCCGCTCTTTGACGGATTTACGTGGGTCTATGATGTCCTGTTCATGCTCGCTGCAGTCCCTGTGTTAGTGGTTATCGGTGCTCGACTGTACGGCCTGCTTGACCCGAGATCGGAACTCGTCGCAGAGAAGGTCACGGGTAACAGTCGCTAGCGAGTCACAACAATCGTCGCTCCCCTTAGAAAAACTCCTGTAACCACACAAATGCAGGTGTGAAGACTGTTGAAAGCGGTTCAACAAGAGATTCCTCACAGTCTGCCCCACCGGCACGCAGCGCAGTCTCCATCTCAGTCGTGCCAAGATACAGTTGTGAGAGCGTTCCTATTGGAACGTCGAAATCAGGTTCTTCGAGAGGGTCATCGCGGGCAGTCACCGTTATTTCACCGCCATCGCTCTTGAGGACAAATTGTCCGTTGAGACTGTCCAGAAGTGGGTCGGAAACGCTCATCGTGAGGGGTAATTCAACTCCTGACCAATCAAGCGACGCAAGCGGAGAAAGGGTCGTCAACCTAACCATCGGCCCGGAATGAACTGATGCAGAGATAGCATCCGGGCGCGGTACTCTGGCAAATAAATCAACTGCTGGTGGTAGCGAGAGCGATACTGTTTCAATCTGTGCGCCGTGGCGAGCGAGGAAGGTAAGCAGTGCCTCAAACGCCTGCTCATCCGTATAGGCGATGTGCTGTACCGATAGCGATTCACCGCTTTCCGTCTCGTCGACGGTAAAGACGAGATAGCCCACAAGTTCACCGCTCCGTTCGTAGCCATAACAGTACGGATGTCCGCCCCCGTCCCAGTTAGCAAGCGTCCTCTCTTCCCACCATTCCTGTGACCGCCGTAAGGAGAGTGCAACGCCTGTTCCAGCCGCAACTTCGACCGTACGGAGTTGGTCCCACTCTGACTGACTCAACGGGACAAACCGTCCGTCAACATCTGCTGATGGTAACGCATCGGGAGCCATTGAGTATTCCACAACCCTGTTTGCTGTTGCCCAGCCCAGTGTCCGATAAAATCCGGTTTCAAACGGCCAGAGTGTCACGAGTGGAGCATCGTTCTCGTGATACTCGGTAACGGCTCCGCGACAGAGTTTTTTTGCGTACCCTTGCTGTCGATGTTCAGGCGGGGTCGCCACCGCACCGAGACCACCTATCTGTCGATACTCACCCCGAATCCAGGCATCGAGATAATAGAGTTTGCAGACGCTCACTGGTGTCTGCTCTTTACCCCGCTCGGATGGATAGACGCCACGGGGGTTGAATAACGAGGGTGGCCAGTCGTCGGTATTCTCATCGGGGGTCGGCCCGTCTACAGGAGAGAATGCATAGCCCAAAATCCGCTGATACTCCATCCGATGGTCGTTCGGGATAGGTAGAAACTCCGACATAGCTGCCTTTTTTGGCCCAGCCACTATGAGTGTATGCGGTTTGGTCCACTCTTTGTCAAGCGCGCCCGTTCAAAACTGCCAAGTACCGACGCTGTGTCGGTACCGATATGAAAGCGACTGCGAAAGCCCATCCAATTCAGGGACTTATCAAATATCACGGGATGCGCGATGAGGAACTCCGACTTCCGTACCATGATTCTATCAGCGTCTGCACCGCACCAAGTCATACAAAGACGACTGTCGAGTTCGACGAGTCACTTACCGAAGACGAGTACGTGCTGGACGGCGAGACTGTCGAAGGTCGAGGTGCAGAACGAATCCGTGCGGTCGTCGACCATGTCAGGGAGCTGGCCGACATTGACACTCCTGTGCGGTTCAATTCCGAAAACTCCTTCCCGACAAATATCGGCTTTGGCTCCTCATCGTCCGGCTTTGCCGCGCTTGCGCTTGCACTTGCGGAGGCCGCTGAGCTTGAGTATACGCTGCCTGAGGTGTCGACGATTGCTCGACGCGGCTCCTCCTCGGCTGCCCGAGCCGTGACTGGTGGCTTCTCACATCTCTACACTGGAGTTAATGACGAAGACTGTCGTTCGGAGCGCATTCCAGCCCCGGAGGAATTTGAATCTGGCCTGCGTATCATCGCCGGCATGGTTCCAGCGTACAAAGAGACAGAAGAAGCACACAAAGAGGCTGCAGATAGCCACATGTTCGAAGGACGGATGGCACACATTCACGGCCAGATTGCTGACATGCGTGATGCACTCCGTGGCGGCGACTTTGACCGGGTCTTCAAACTAGCCGAACACGATTCGCTCTCACTTGCTGCCACGACGATGACTGGTCCTGCAGGCTGGGTCTACTGGCAACCACGCACAATCGAGATTTTTAACGCCGTCAGAAACCTGAGAGAGGAACAAAATATTCCTGTTTACTTTTCGGTTGATACGGGAGCGAGCGTCTACGTGAACACGACCGCAGAATACGCCGATGACGTTGAGGCTGCCGTCGCTGACTGTGGTGTCGAAACACGACGCTGGCGGTTTGGCGGCCCTGCACAGGTGCTTGACGAGAGCGAGGCACTCTTCTGACGCTCTTACACGGGTGAATACGGATGGATATTGCGGCACAGCTCCGACAGGAGGCGCAGGCGACGAACGAGCGTCGAATGCTGGTGCTGACCGGTTCGCCTGAAAAAACCCGACAGCGTGCCAGAGAGGTGATTCGAACAGCCGAAATTCCTGAGCGAGAAACGGTTTATATCGGCCCCAATGACCCCTCGGATTCACAAACTGACCGATTTTCCGACTCAACGCAAATAACAGCGCATCCGACGACACAGTACCGAACGCTCCTTGGCTCGACGTGGCAGGCTGCCATTCTGGACTGTCACGACCGGTTTGAACCAAACGTCATTGGGGGTGTGACCGGGATGGTTGCTGGGGGTGGCCTGCTCGTTCTTCTGCTCCCGGCGTTTGATGAGTGGATGGAACGCCGAGATTCCTTCGATGAAACGCTTGCAGTGTCCCCCTATTCTGTCGATGACGTGGGCTCCAATTTTCGAACACGCCTTATCGAGACGCTCGAAGCGCACCGAGGAATTGCTATTGTCGATGCCGATACTGGTGTTGTAAAAAAAGAGGGGTTGACCAATCCAGCACCACGGCGTCTTGCTCCAGCAACGGAATCCCCAGGACACCATTTATTTCCCGAGTCAGCTTACATGGCCTGTCTCACGAACGACCAGCAAGAGACTCTGTCTGCCCTCGAAGCGTTGCAAACTGACGAGACGGCAGTTGTCGTGGAGGCAGACCGAGGTCGAGGGAAATCGAGCGTTGCAGGTATTGCCAGTGCATCCCTTGCGCTTTCGGGTGCTGATATTCTTGTTACCGCACCGGAACGGAGTCAGGTTGAGGTGTTATTTGAGATGGCCGCGGAGTATCTCGAATCACATACTGACGCTTTCCCTAACGCAGCTACTGACGATTTCTCAAAAATAGATACTGCTCTCATCGACAGCGGTATCACGCTTCCAAACGGCGGTCGGATTCGATATGTCAGGCCACAGGCTGCCGCAGAACTGCCTGATGGCCCCGATTGTGTCATTGTCGATGAGGCAGCAGGCATTCCAGTCAGAACGCTCAGTTCGTTGTTGTCGTGTGACCGGCTTGCCTTTCTCACGACGGTCCACGGCTACGAAGGGACAGGTCGAAGCTTTGCAGTCCGGTTCAGAAATCAGCTTGCTGTGAGTCGACATACCGTCACGGATGTCTCGCTCTCAGAGCCAGTTCGGTACGCACCCGCTGACCCGCTTGAGGCCTGGTCGTTCCGGGCGCTCTGTTTGCATGGGAGGCCGCCTGTGGCACAGGCAATCGAAGAGAGCACTACTGACACAGTCGAGTACAGACAGCTTTCATCGACCGAGTTACGAGAGGACGAACAACTGCTGCAGGAAGTATTTGGCCTGCTTGTGCTAGCACACTATCACACCGAGCCAAACGACCTCGCTCGACTTCTTGATGCACCAAACGTCTCGGTGCATGCGCTGTTATACCAGGGACATCCGGTCTCGGTCGCGTTACTCGCCAGAGAGGGCGCGGTTTCGGACGCGGTCTGTGCAGCAATGTATGAAGGTCGGCGTGTTCGCGGCAACCTCATTCCTGACTTGCTTGCGAGCCAACTTCGCGACGAATCTGCACCAAAGCAGTGTGGCAACCGTGTTCTTCGGATTGCTACACACGAGGCAGTGCGGTCACAGGGACTGGGTTCACTGTTGCTCTCGAAAATACGGAAACGGGCTGAATCCGACGAGAGCATTGACTGGCTCGGCGTCAGCTTTGGCGCAACACCCCAGCTCATCTCTTTCTGGCAGCAAAATGGACTCTGTACGGTACATTTTTCGACCTCACGCAACGAGAGAAGTGGTGAACACTCCGCGGTGATGCTAGACCCAGTAAGCGAGGCTGGCAAAAGACTGCTGACCCGCCACACTAACTGGTTCCTCCGTCGGTTCCCATCAACGCTGACAGACTCGCTCTCGACAATCGAACCGGATATTGTTCGCGCCGTCTGTAGGGCGACAGCAAGGCAGTCTGACCTGTCGCTGTCACCGTTTGAATGGCAGATTCTATCCGGCCTCGGCAACGGAGCTGCCATCTTCGAAACTGCTCCGAGACCCATCCGACAACTGACTTTGCACTATCTTACTGACCCGCAGTTCGTCGACAGCGAACCCGATGGCCGACCAGTATCGAGCCAATCCGAGCGACTACTAGTGATGAAGGCAGGTCAGACCCGGTCCTGGGACGAGGTCTGTGATGCGTTGGGGCATCATTCACAGTCGGAAACTATGCGCGCGCTCGGGGAAGCTGTTGATTCCCTTGTGGTCGAATATGGAGACCAGATAATACAAACGGACAGAGAGCGATTACGGGAATAAGAACACATGATACTGACACTCGTTGCTGTCGGGTTGCTGGTGGCAGGAGTTGTCGGCAGCCTTGTTCCGCGAGTCCCCGGAGCAGCCCTCTCCTTGCTTGGCGTCTACCTTTATTGGGGAGGGACAGGGTTTGATGCACCGGGAACGTTGACTGTTGTGTTGCTGACACTGGTTGGACTCCTTGCACTGGCTGGTCGTCTCATCGGTCCCGTCGTTGCCGCCCGGATGGGTGGTGCATCGACAGTGAACGCCACGATTGCCGGTCTGGTCGGCGTTGTTGCATTCTTTGTCTTTAGCCTCCCCGGCCTCATCGTTGCGACGCTGGTGACCGTGTTCGTGCTTGAACTACGGCGTCAAAAGAGCGTCTCTGGCGGGATAGCGGCGGCAAGTGCAGTCGTCTTGGGTACATTCGCGACGAAGGTGTTGCAGGTGCTGTTGACTAGTTTGATGCTTGTTGTAATGCTTGTGGTAATCGTTTTCTGACTGATTGCTGTGGGCTCCGTGCTTTTATTACTAGCCGACCCAAGGCAGTGTATATGAATGTAGTAAACACAGCCAAGCGAGCAGGGACCTTCCTACTGTTGCTCGTGGCTGGCGTCGCTGCGGGATGGTATCTCTTTCTCAGCTATCCGACCTCAACCCGTGAACTGCTTGCTATTGTGCTTCTGTTGCTGTTCGTTCCACTTATTGTCAGAGTGAGTGGCTCGATTGCACGGTCAGTCGCACCGCCATACAATGTTGCCGAAGTTGGCGTTGTTGGTCCAATTACGCGCGATATCGATTCAAGTCCGCTTTCTCGGGCACCGATGGGTGCATCAGCGAACGCTATCGTCGAGCAGATAGAACGAGCCGATGCCGATAGCAGTGTTGAGGCACTGCTGGTCAGGCTCAACACGCCCGGTGGTGAGATTGTCCCGAGCGAGGATATCAAACTCGCCATCGAAAAGTTCGATGGCCCAGCCATTGCTTATGCGACTGATACCTGTGCAAGTGGTGGCTACGAAATCGCCAGCGGCTGTGACGAAATCTGGGCCCGTAACGGAAGCCTCGTCGGCTCGATAGGCGTGATTGGTTCGCGCGTCACTGCCGCAGAGCTCGCGGATAAACTCGGATTAGAGTATGAACAACTGACTGCAGGAGAGTACAAGGATGCTGGCGTCCCACTTCGAGACCTCGAAGAACACGAACGTGACTACCTGCAAGGTATTATCGACGACTACTACGACCAGTTCGTTGAGAACGTTGCAGAACGTCGTGAGCTTGAGCCAGCAGACATCCGTGACACTGAAGCCAGAATCTACCTCGGAGAAGAAGCCGCAGAGCTGGGATTAGTCGATGAACTTGGGACACGAGAGGATGTTCTTGACTATCTCGAATCGGAACTCGGAACGGAGATTTCAGTCGAGCGGTTCGAACCGCACCTGGCTCTCCGAAAACGAATCGGTGCTGGGACACAACGCGTTGCCTACGCCTTCGGTGCAGGGGTTGCGGGGACGCTTCGCGGTGACGAGTCGCTGTCTATTCGCAAGTAGCGCCCGTCAACCTGGCATCCGATTCGGCACTTGGTGGATTCTCCACTTGGTGAGCTGGTCAATACAGGTCAACCATCAGGCCGAATGTATAAGAGTTAACAGCGATGCTATCTGAAGGATATATGTGAGCGAAATTCTCTTCGGTATCGGCATTGCTGTCGCAATTTTCGTCGGATTCAATATCGGGGGGTCAACGACGGGTCCGGCGTTTGGTCCCGCTGTTGGCGCAGGGATTATATCGAAAATACTCGCTGCAGCGTTGTTTTCGGTATTTTTCTTCGTTGGGGCCTGGACGATTGGGCCTGAAGTCATCGACACACTTTCGGAGGACATCCTCACAGAAGAGGGTGTCTTCACCCTCCAAACTGGTGTTGTCGTCCTTTTTTTCATCGGAGTAGCGCTGTTTGTTGGGAACGTTTTCGGCGTGCCAGCCTCGACATCGATGACGACTGTCGGTGCGATTGCGGCCTTGGCACACGCAGCCGGGGCTCTCAACTGGGCTGTGCTCGGTGAGATTGCAGTCTGGTGGATCGTCGCACCGATTATCGGCTTCTGGGTATCTGGTATCATTGGACGGTATTTCTATCCAACGCTCAACCGAATGGTGGCAATCGACGCAAGCGACGGTTCACTACTTGAGTTTCATAAGGCTACATTCATCCCGATTCCGCGACTTGGGCCTGAAACGACTCGTCGGGAGTTTACTGGGGTAGTTGTTGTTGTTGCTATCGGGTGTCTGATGGCCTTCTCATCAGGGACCTCGAATATTGCGAATGCTGTGGCACCGCTCGTTGGCAGTGGGGACCTCGAGGTTAACACCGCTGTTATCCTCGGCTCATTCGCCGTGACCATCGGCTCTTTTACCATTGCACGGCGGACGCTTGATACGCTCGGGAACGACATCACTGCGCTCCCGCTTACTGCCGCGATCGTCGTTGCTACTGTCTCTTCAATTTTGACCGTTGGGTTATCTGCCATTGGCATTCCAGCAAGTTTCGTCATTATTGCAACGATGAGCATTATCGGACTTGGCTGGGGGAGAGCGACCCGGACGACGTCCGCTCGCGACATTGGGAAAGATAGCGAAACGACGGTCAGTGTTGGCTCTCTTGCAGGGGATACAGAGGGCGAAGAACTCCCTGAAATTGGTGAGGAACAACCCGAGGATATCCCGGCCGCAAGCGAATTGTTTGACCCATCGACGACCGCACGCGTTGTCGTCATGCAAAACGTTGTCCCATTGATTTCGACGATTGGTGCGTATCTCACCTTTCAGTTCGTTCCGATTTTTGGATTTTAAACAGCTCTCACCCCCCGTAACAACTTTCTGACTGCTCTTTTTACCTCTCAGATATGGCCCTCCACAAAAGCAGTTACACACAGTTTATTGTTGTCGGTCTCGGCCTCACCATGGTTGTTATTGGAACATTGCTCCCCTGGGTTCGAGTGAATCCTGACCGTTCTGGTGAGCCCATTCCGGACATACTGCTTCCGCATATGCACACTGGCTTCGAATGGGGGAGTGGGTTCGTTTTGCTCCCGTTGGTTGTCCTGTTGGCTCTAGCGTTTCTTTGGTCCCGCCCCATCCAACGGTATTTACTTGTTCTCGGTGGGGGATTGTGGGTAGTCGCAGTCCCGTTCCAGTATATCCGAGAGCTTTCGCTCGTCGGCTTTCAGTCTACCTTTGTTCCATGGGTTGGCTGGTATCTGACTGTCACGGGTGGAGTGCTCATCGCCCTTGTCGGTGGTGTTACTGCGTTTCGTCGACAGTAGGGAATCGGTCACGTCCTCTCTCGACTGACCAGCAATCCCAGACCGTCTCTCAGGATAGAGAACAACCAACTCCACCATAAGCGATTAGTTGATTCAACAACCAAGTGGTTGTTATTTCACACGCGTCCCAAGCGGTGCATCTTCGTGTGTCGTCAACAAGTCAGCCTCTTCACCTGCAGCAAGTACCATGCCATTTGACTCATGACCGAATAGCTCAGCCTTTTCCATGTTTGCCAACACGATGACGCGGGTTCCTGGAAGCGAATCGACCTCGTGTAGTTCTCTGAGACCTGCGACGACCTGTCGGGTTTCTACGCCAAGGTCCACGTCCAGTTTTAGGAGTTTGTCTGCCCCTTCAATCGGCTCTGCGTCAAGGATCTCGCCGACGCGCATATCAACGCCCTGGAATTCCTCGAAGCTGATACGCTCCTCTTCGAGCGGTTCGAGGTCGACATCGGTTGAGTCAGCTTCGGAATCTTCACCCTCGCCAGCAGTTGAATCCTGCTCTGCGGCCTCGACACGCTCTCTTAGCTCTTCATTTAGCGATTCGACGTGCTCTGATTCGACTTTCGAGAAGAGTTCCGTCGGCTCTGCAAACTCCGTTGGTGGTGTTTCGAGGGCATCGCCAAGCGTTGTTTCCACAACGGCGCCCGTCTCACCGAGAGAGGTCCACAGCGCCTCGGCTTTACCAGGCATGACCGGTTGCATCAAGATAGCGCAGGCCTTTGAAAGCTGGACACAGTCACGGATAACCTGTGCTGCTTTCTCCGGTTGGTCATCAACGAGGTTCCATGGCTCGTTTCGCTGGATATACTCGTTACCAACGGCAGCGAGTTCGACTGCAATATTTCCGATGGCTCGGATATCATACTCGCGGAGTGCTTCCCTGAACTGCTCTAGCGCATTTTCAATCTCTGCTGTAATTTCCTCGCTCGTCTCGGCGTCCGGTGTTCCACCGTAGTTTCGCTGGGCAAAGAGCAACGCCCGGTAACAGAAGTTCCCGAGATTCCCGACGAGTTCGCCGTTGACCCGCTCAGCAAAGCGGTCCCACGAAAAGTCAATATCGTTTTCGAGGTCTGACCCCGTTGCAATATAATATCGGAACAGGTCAGGGTGGAAGCCAGCATCAAGATACTCTTCAGCCCAGATTGCTCTGTTTCGGGACGTAGAGAGTGCCTTTCCGTCGATACCGACGAATCCAGTTGCGAGGACACCTCGTGGTTCGTTATAACCCGCACCACGGAGCATCGCTGGCCAAAATACGCAGTGGTGTTGAATGATGTCGCGGCCGATAATGTGTATTATTTCACCGCTTTTGTCAGTCCATTCGTCGTTCCACTCCGTCCCGTGCTGGCTCTCCCCACCGATTTTCCAGACCTGTTCCCAGTCGTAGGTATCCGTCCCCACTCGCTCGGAGTACTGTTTGGTTGAGGAGACATATTCAATGGGTGCATCGACCCAGACATAGAGAACCAGGTCCTCCTCGCTCTCTCCTGGATAGTCGATTCCCCAGTCCATATCGCGAGTGATACAGAGGTCCTCTAGCTCGCCTTCAATCCATTCTCTGGGTTGGTTTCTCGCATTATCCGTTCCTTCCAGCCGGTTGAGAAAGCCTTGCAAATAGCTCTGAAAATCAGCAAGTTTCAGGAACTTGTGGGGCTGTTTCCGATACTCTGCCGGGTTTCCGGTAACTGTGCTCACTGGGTTTTCAATCTCACCGGGCTCTAGATGGCGCTGGCAGCCGTCGTCACATTCGTCGCCGCGGGCGTGTTCCCCGCAGTATGGACAGGTTCCCTCCACGTAGCGGTCAGGAAGCGGTTGCTCTTCTTCGGCATCCCAGGCAACCTCTATCTCTTTTTCGTGGATATGGTCGTTTTCAATCCACGATTCGACAAACGACTGGGTAAGTTCGGTGTTCGTCTCATCGTGTGTGTGTCCATAATTATCAAACGCGATGTTGAACTGCTCAAATCGTTCGATATACTGCTCGTGATGTCGCAGCGCAAACTCTTTGGGGTCGACGCCTTCCTTTGCAGCGTTGACTGCGACAGGGGTGCCATGCATATCAGACCCGCAGACAAACGCTGTGTTCTGCCCTGCTCGTTTTAACGCCCGAGAGAACAGGTCACCGTCAACGTAGGTCCGAAGGTGGCCGACGTGAAGGTTGCCGTTTGCGTATGGCAACCCACAGGTGACCACTGCCGGTCGCTCTGTTGGGAGCTGGTCGTGACTCATACCCTGTCATCCGGTGTGCGACGTAAAAAGCCGGGCGATTTCTCTCGTTCAGTGGTCCTTTTTCAATGGATGGGATATTTACGAACCCTTTTGAGTGTGCTTCCCCTCCAACTTTGCACATGAAAAGCGATATTCTCGCCAAGCGCCGTCGCGTCCTTCAGGGTGCTGGCGTTGGCGGTATGGCGCTCCTCGCTGGGTGTTCAAGTCTTGGTTCGGACGACGATGCTGGTGATGATACCGGCGACAATGAAAACGGAAATGAGACCGATGGAAACGGCGAGGCAACTCCCGAAGAATTGGACATTCCAGAGGGAGATGAACGCTCTGTCGGAATCATCGCTGCACCCGACCAGGAAGCACTACAGGAGATTGAACTGCAGGCGCAAGCCCTCCAACAGGAGCTTCAGGAAGGCGAAATTACCGAGGAAGAGTTTCAGGAAGAACAGCAAGCACTGATAGAAGAACAACAGCGAATCACACAGCAGGCTGTTGACACGATTGTCGCAACAATCGAAGACCAGACGGACATTACCATCGACGAGCAAGTCGAGTTCGGTGTCCAAGCTACTGGTCTTCCTGTTCAATTTATCGACCTGTTGCAGGCCGATTCTGTTGAAGGGCTCGTCAGCGTTGAACTGCTCGATGAGCCAGATGACCCCGAAGACCAGGTTCCATAACCAACAGTACCGCTTTTCTTTCTACATTCTAACAAAAATATCTTCACCAGGTAGTGTGACATACACTCATGTACGAGCGGGTGCTGATTCCCACCGATGGGTCCGCTGACGTTCAGGTAGCCATCGACCATGGAATCAAGCTTGCCAGACGCTTTGATGCGGGAGATTCACGCGCTTTCTGTAGTTGAGACAGAGCAGAGTGCAACCCTGTTAGATAGCTCCAAGTTCGAGCAACAGCGAAGGAAGGCATGGCTCCAGCCTGTATCCTTGAGTACGCCGAGTCTGCGACGGTTGATGTGATTGTGATGGCAACGAACGGCCGAACCGGCACAGAGCGAGAAATTATCGGAAGCGTTACGGAGAGTGTCGTCAGAAAGGCCTCTGTTCCGGTAGTGGTGGTCAATACCGGTTCGGATTTGAGTTGTGAAAAGAACAACCGGCCCGTTCAGTAGAATTCGCGGACGAGGTCCATGGCATCGTCCGGGGCACCGGTTGGAATGTCAGCCATGTTTTCGGTGAGCCCTTCTCGTTGTTCG
>LKNH01000035.1 GCA_001564135.1 Halobacteriaceae archaeon Tc-Br11_E2g27
GGGCAGGTTTTCAATCAGCGCCAACTGGCTGTGCGCCGCCAGCGGATTCGACGGAGACGACCGATGCTTCGGTTTCTCCTTCGTGAACTTCTTCGCTGTTCTCTGCACCGAGTTTGCTCTTGACGAGCGTCTGCTCTACCGATTCGACGGTCCGTTCGAGGTCATCAACTGTTGTTCGCAACTCGTTTAGCTCGCGGTCAATCTCTGCACGAAGTTCTGCGGCCTGGTTCATACTCAACCCATTGCTCTCCGTTCCCCTGTATTCTGTACCAACTTAGTTACCACAAAAACAAATTTGTGTACATAATTGGTTAGGTGGCACAATCTCGCTCATCGAAACACCCCGCCGTCCGTCGAAAGCGGTTAGTGTCGTTCCCAGCTAGCACAGCCAGTGACGGTCATTGGAATCGATGACACGGATTCACGCGAACTGGGGATGTGTACCACCTACGTCGCAAGCCAGCTGGCAGCGGAGGTCGCGGCGTCAGGTGCCGCCGTTGAGCGGACGCTTCTCGTTCGGCTGAATCCGGCCGTCGAACACAAAACCCGTGGGAACGCTGCGCTGGCAATTCATACCGATATGTCTCCCGAAAGGGCAGTTTCGATTGCACGAGACAAACTGACACTCGCCGAAACGGGCGACGAGCGAACGAACCCTGGGCTTGTCGTTGCACCGGGACAACCGGGAGCTATCGATGAATCGGTCACAGCTTTCGCACAACAGGCTATGCAGGACTACTGCACGCGAGAGGAGGCTCACAGCATCTGTCGAGCCGCCGAATTTCACACCGAGACTCGAGGGAACGGTCGCGGGCTTATTGGGGCCCTCGCGGCAGTCGGCGCATGGACAGCCTTCGACTCGTGGACGTACGAATGCATCTCCTACCGCGAACCCGACCGCTGGGGAACTGAACGAACCGTCGACCGGGAGTCGGTCAGACGTGCCGCGGATGAATACTATCCGTCAGTCTGGGATACTATCGACCGTGTCGAGAATGTGGCAGTCTGTGTCCCACGAACGCCGTGTCCGATACTGTATGGCATCCGCGGTGATGACCCTGATGCAGTCCGGGCCGTCTCGGATGCAATTGAGAGCGAACCGGTCGCTCACCGACGGCTGTTCCACACGAACCAGGGGACTGACAGCCACCTCCAATCTGCTGCCCTCCAATCCGTCGAGAACGGCTACTCCTATCGTGTCGATGTAACGGTCGACACTGAGCCAACGACTCGTGCAGGTGGACACGTCTTTTTCACAATAACCGATGGTGAAAATACCTGCCAAGCGGCGGCGTTTGAGCCAACGAAACGGTTCCGTGACCACGTTCGCAAACTCCGCGTCGGTGACGAGATTACTGCCTGTGGCGAAGTGCAAGATGGAACGCTCAAACTGGAGAAATTCGCGGTTCGAAATCAGGTCAGAACCGAACGGGTCAACCCAGCGTGTCCGGATTGCGGCCGGTCGATGAAATCTGCCGGCCGAAACGCTGGATATCGGTGTCGGGCCTGCAAGACGAGCGCGGACAACAAAGCGGAGAAAGCTATCGAGCGAACGCTCGAACCGGGCTGGTACGAGGTCCCGCCGTGTGCGCGTCGACACATTGCAAAACCACTTATCCGTGGTGGGTTCAATGCCCCAGTTCACCCCGAGCGCTGAGAGCTGTACTAGTTGTCCTCTGACACTCGATTAGCAAATAGCTCGCCAAATTCAACCGCCGCCTTATACACATCGCTGTCAGCGTTGAGCACAAATTGCGCTTCGGACTGGTCGTCGCCATCATCGACGCGGTCGAGGACGCCGGCAGTTTCGAGCTGGTCGAACGTATCGACGAGATAGAGCGTCTTCAGTGGGATATCTGCAGCGGTGGCGAGTTCGGAGCGAGCGTACGTTTCGTCGGGCTCGAGCGAGAGAAGTCCCGCAACGACTGCCGCTGCTTCCTCCTCGGCTGCCAACTTTTCCCATCCATCTACGGCGTCTGCTGTCATGACCGAAGTTTGCTATCGGTCGGTATAAATCAGGTGGGGTTTCGTGTCGGTAAAAGAGACCTCACGACGAGGGAGACTCATCCGGGCGGTCGCTGTCAGTCGATTGTTGCCCCTCGATATCACCGTTAGAGGCATCTGTCTCGGCATTGCCTTCAGATTCGCCCGTCTGGTCTAACCGGTCAGGGGTGGAGTCGGAAATTTCGTTAAATCCAACTTCACCGGCTTGGTTTCTTCGGGAACCGCTGTCGAACAGTTCGCTAACGGACTTGTCTTCTTTGTCGCCGAATCCGGCACTCAACAGCCGTGTGAGGGCGTCCTCAACGCTATCATCAATCTCTACGTAGCGGTCTTCTTCGACTTCGATGACGAACCCGGTGGTAATATTGGGTGCTGTCGGCATAAATAGAATTTCTCGCCCATCGGGGGCTTTTTTCCCCGTCTTAAATGCGGTCATTCGTAACCCGTCCCACACTTCCAATCTGACTGGGGTTTGTAACTCATCCGTCCCGGAAAGTGCCGTCTCGATTGCCATCTTCGAGGCGTTGTAAATAACCCGTAAGCCAGGGAGTTGATTCATCAGGTCGTCGAGTGCTGTTTCGACGATTGACCCGAGTGCCGTCCGCATTAGATAGCCCACAGAGAAGACCATGAGGACGAAAATCGTGAGCGTAAACAGGACCCGAAGCGGCTCAACTGGGATACCGTACATCTCGGCAAGCGGGTCGATGGGAACCGGAATTCGTGTGAGGTAGCCGTATATCCACGCAAGGAAAATGAGCGTCACCAACAGAGGGACGAGGATGATGAGACCGCTCGCAAAATCCCGCTTCCATGTAGCCATATGTTTTCGTTATGACCAGCCACCTAATGAGTCCTTTTGTTCGAGGGACACGTTTTACCCCGGTAGGACGGCCTTACTGCGGTAGAGAGCGGTTGTTAACTGATAGCTGTGCTGGCTCGACGAGCTTCCATAGACTCATTGTCGTTTAACTGTCTCGGCCTTTCGGCTTTCGTTCAATTCCCTCACGCATACGCTTCGAACTCTCGGCCGAACAGGAGGAAATAGATGGTCCCCACAAGCCCGATAGCGGTTGCAATCCCGAAGGCCGCCGGTTCACTCCCGGCATAGGAGAGGTCGGTGAGTGGAATCGAGAACCCCCCATAAATTGCACCACCGAGTGCGGCACTGGGAATGACAATGGTGTTGCGAAGCAGATAATACGAGCCAGCAACCCGACCGCCGGTATCCCGTTCAGCTGGGCCGACGATGAGGGCTTTGTGTGCGGGCAAGCCGGCAAATCGGAGCCCGGAGTACGCGAACAACAGCAGGATAATGCCTGCACTCTCTGGTGCGCTGATGAGCAAGACTGGAAAGAGCGCATACACTGAAAACCCAAACGCGACGACCGGTTTCAACCCGACAGATTCGGCAAGCTTGGCGGCGACCGGCATCGAAACGAGTGCGACGAGCATCTCCACGGCGAGCAAGACGCCGAAAAAGACTGCCGGTTCAAGGGTCACTGCACCGAGGTCAAGAGCCACTCCTAGAAAGTCGACGACGACGATGACAAAAAAGACGTAGACCATTCCGTTTCCAAACCGGACGAGCGTATCCGCAACCAAGAGCGGGCGAAGCTCCGGTGGGAGCTGTTTGAGGTCCTGTCGAATCTCATCGAAGCCCTCGAACGATTTACCGATGGTGGTATCTTCCGGCTCGTACAGTACATGTTGTGCGAGCGTTGCAATAACGCCAAAGACAACAGCGATAGCGAGAATTACCTGAAAGCCGACGGTAAAATCGACAAACAGGTACAGGACGAAAGCGGCAATCAATGGGCCGATGAGAAAGGCGGTCCGTCGGAAGACTTCCGTGCTTGCAAACCCGCGAGCTAACTTGGACGGTGGAACCGATTGTTTGACGATTGCGTACGTCGCGCCGAGACCGAACGATTTCCACGCCTGTGCAAGAAAGAGGCCGACGAATATCCAGAACCAGGGTTCGATGGTGACGCCTGCGACGGAGACTGTGCCCATCGCTGGGGCAACGAGCCAGAAGAAAAACCCGAGGCTGGAGAGCAGACCAAACAGCGTCAGCGAATACCGTGAGCCAATGCGGTCAGACAGTGCGCCACCAGGATATGGATAGACTGCACCGATGATGTTCTGAACCGTTCCGAACAACCCGATAACGAGCGCAGTCGCACCCAGCACGTTCAGATACTCGGGAATATACCGGGAGGTCATCTGGAAGCCGAGGCTGAACGCGAACATCGAAATTGACAGGACGAGCACGTCCTGCTCGAAGGAGAAAAACTGCCGGAACGGGTCAAGAAGGTCAGGGGAGTCGGTCTTTTCACTCATCTGTCTTCACCGTATTTGAATGGCAAGAACAGCACGATGGGGCCTGCAAGCGGATACAAAGATTCGCTTTGAGGTGGGGACGGACCGCCTACCATACGCCCACAATTCGGAACGGCGTGTATTGTAACTGTGGACTATACCGGTCGACGGAAGCTGTGATAGATTCGTCACCACCCGTCCTGCGTGAGAACTATCAATTGTTCCGTCGACCGGTATAACCTCCCCCTGTACAAACCCACACCCAAACACCGTTGATGGTGGACACTGTACACCTGTACAATGAGTCAGTACGACGTGGTCATCTTTGATATGGATGGGGTATTGTTGCAAGGGGCAACATCACTCCCTGCGGTCTATCAGGAGGCTGCAGTTGCAGCCCTTGACTCGTGCGGTTGTAACCCGACGGAAGCACAAAAACGACGAATTGGCAAGTACCATTACGACGAACAGTTCGTCTCGTGCTGCCAGGAACTCGGGGTTGAACCGCAGGCGCTTTGGGAGGCGAGAGAACGGTTTGCAGACGAGTTTGCAATCGAGTGGTTACAGGACGGCTCACGCAAGCCGTATCCGGATACCGACATACTGACAGACAGTTCGCTCTTGCTTGCAATTGTCTCGAATAATCGCAACCGGACGGTACAGTTTGTCGCAGATGAGCTACTGACTGCTGAGTTCGAACCTGTCATCGGTCGTGCCCAGACAGTCGAGGGATTCAAACGACGAAAGCCGGAGCCGTATTATCTCCACCAAGCGCTTGACCGACTGGATACGAACAACGCACTGTACGTGGGTGACCGGGGGGCCGATATCGAGGCTGCACACCGTGCCGGCATTGACGGAGCGTTCATCCGTCGGGAGCATAACGAAAATATCATGCCCGAGCCGGTCCCTGAATACGACGTTTCAGGACTTGGAGAGTTGCTTGAGGCAGTCGAACAATAGCAGATGACTGTGTCGCCGGGTCGACCCGTAGGCTTATCACACTCACCACTCCGCGTTTCAGAGTCAGAAACTCGGACGTGCTTCTTAGGGTGGTTCTCACGAACGAAGCCGTATGGCAACAGGACTCCGTTCCCGGCGGGTGCAACTCGCCGTTGTTATCGTGATTGCCATCGGTGCCGGGGTGCTTGCTGCCCCACAGGTAATGGGACTGGCTGACGACGACGAGTATGTCGCCGTCGTCGAAGTTCCGGAACTCATCGATGCGAACGGTGCACAGGCTGTCGAAGATGACTTGCGCGAAGCCCGACACAACGACTCCATCGAGGCAGTCGTCCTGGAAGTTGATAGCGGCGGCGGGCTTCCTGCTGAAAGCGAGCGAATCAGTACAGCGGTCGACCGCACCGCACAGGAGATGCCGGTGATTGCGGCTGTTGATTCCCTCGGTGCGTCGGGTGCCTACCTCTCGATGGCTCCTGCCGACGAGATTTATGTCTCGCCATCCTCGCAAGCAGTTGGTAGCGTTGGCGTTGTCTCGAACATCGGGCCGACCCCGCTAGCGCCCGACGAGACGACGACCGGACCGAACAAGCAGGCACAGGACCCGGACACTACGCGGGCAGAACAGCAGTTGCTTGCTGACCTCTTTCTCGAAGCTGTGCTTGAACACCGCGGTGATGAAATCGAGTTGAGTCCCGACGAGATAGCACGCGCAAACGTCTACATCGGGACCGAAGCAGTCGAGAACGGCTTCGCCGATGAGCTTGGCTTCGTTGACGACGCAATCGGAGATGTCGCAGACGAGGCGGGCCTCAGCTCCTACGATGTCGTTCGAACGGAGAGAGAGATGGCTACTGACCCGCTCATGCTGTTTGGGAATGCTGGTGAAGAACACGAACCCGGTGGGGAGATGAGTGTCTCCTTCGACGCGGCAAATCACCTTGCCGTTGCCCCACAGGTGCTCAACTCGATTGACGACGTGAACGCAACCTTCGAGCATAGCGGCGACCCACCTGTCGAGGAAGCCGACACCGGAGGTGATGGCGATGAATAACCTTGCTCGTCTCGCAGGCGTGTTTGTGCTGGCCTTTGGGATTACAGTTGGGATTGCCTTCGTCGGAGGGCTCATCCTCGCTGAGGGAACTCCGGAAAACCCAGATGTAGACAGAGAGCATCTGGCGTTCGATAACGTCGCACCGGGAGATGTCCAGACTGACAGCGCTGTCGAGATGGACAGCGATGAACCGGAGAATACGGTCGTGATTCAGTTGGGTGCGCCTACTGCTGACCCAATTCAAGACCCGCTTCTTGGTATCACTGAGGCTCCATCCCTTGCTCAGACAAGCTCTGTCGTGGGTGAGGAGTCGGTAACACCGTTGGTCAACGCGCTCCTTGAACAGGGACACGATATTGAGTTTGCTGCGAGCGGAGGGCAGGACCCTGTCGGGCAGCCGGGAATGACTGATGGCCAGCCGTCGCCGCTTTCCGACCAACTTGCCGACGCTGATGCGTTCATAACGTTCGAACCCGGACTGCTTTCGGATGCTGAGACTGAGGCCGTTTCGGAGTTTGCTGAGGCCGGTGGCCGCACCGTTATCGCTGCCGATCCGGGGAGTCCGGCTGATGCTTCCGTGGTTGGTTCGTCACACGGACTGTTTGTCGAGTCAGGTTTCCTCTTCAACATGGCGGAAAACGATAACAACTATCTGAGCATCTTTGCGGAGCCGAGCGGCCAATCGGAACTGACAGCGGGTGTCGATGAGGCGGTGTTCCGAACGGCAGCGCCAGTCGGGACAACTGACGGAGCGCCGGCGTTTGTCACTGATGAGGGAACTGAGCGGTCCGTTGACGGCGAAACCGACAGCTACGGCGTGGCTGCCGTTAACGGCGATATGGCGATGATTGGCGATTCAAGCTTTCTGATTCCGGAAAATGCCAACGCTGCGGATAACAGCGTTCTTATCGGTAATCTTGCTGACTTTCTCGTGACTGGTGACATCGATGAGGAAGCGTTTGAGCCCGATATTCCTGACGAGCCAGTACCGCCCGCTGAGCCAATCCCGCCTGAAGAACCACCGGAAAACGATGTGCCTGATGATGAGGATGCTCCCGAAGACGATGAGTTCCCGGAGGACGATGAGTTCCCGGAGGACGATGAATTCCCGGAAGATGATGAATAGTTGTTTATCGATACCGAGTAGGTAGCAACTTATCTGTTCTTTTCGAGAAAGGCGACAACTTCATTTCCCTCTCGCCTGCAGTGAGAGTTATGACGGCTCAGCAGCGACTGGCCTCGATTGGTATCGCCTGCGTTGTGATTACAGCAGTAATTGGGCTACTCGCTGTCGGCGCCTTCATCGGTGGGGCTGATACCACAACGCAGAGTTCGTCACCAACGCTCTCTGCGCAGAACGCTGTTCTTGAGGAGACTGAAATCGTTGCAGACACCACACAGTTACGAGCCAACTTGCACGAAGACGGTGACGCAGCCTGGGTGCTCACATACAGACAGGAGCTCGATAGTGATTCCGACCGGGAAGCCTTCGAAGAGCTCAAGGCTGATATCGAGGCTGAGCCGGATGCCTATCTTGACCCGTTCGAAGAACGAATGCAACAGCTGGTTGAGACGGCAGAATCGACGACCGACCGAGAGATGTCGATGGACAATTTCTCGGTGGAGGCTGAACGTGTCCAGCAGCCACAGGGTGAACTCGGCCTCGTCACGTTCCGGTTCGACTGGAGCGGCTTCGCCGCCGAAACCGACGGACAAATCGAGGCTGGCGATGCTATTGACCAGCTCATTCTTCAGGACGATGAGCAGCTTATCATCACGTGGCCAGACACCTTCGAACTGGATTCGGTCACGCCAAATCCGTCGGTGCAGGACAACACACAGGTCCGCTGGGAGGGCCCACGGGAGTTTGATGCCGGACAACCGCGTGTGACCGTTACGGAGACCGAAGCGGCTCCACCGGATGATGATGAGACAACTGACGATACCGATGATGTAACTGATGAGGATGCCTTCGGCTCGTGGTTGCTTGCTGGAGTTGCCCTGTTTGTGCTTATCGCGGGAGCGCTTGCCTACGGCTGGTATAGACGAACGGATGGAGAGACTGATACGTCGGCTGAGGGTCCAGCACGGGTCGAGCAACCGGAAACAGATGAACCACAGCACAGCGAGACCGACGAGCAGTCAGCCAGTACGGAGCTACTCAGTAGCGAAGAACAGGTCCTACAGGTCGTGGAAGAACATGGTGGGCGCGTCAAACAGCAAGTCGTCACGGAGGAACTGGACTGGAGTGCCGCGCGGACGAGCCAGGTTGTCGGGAACCTTCGCGATGACGGGCAAATCGAAACGTTCCGCCTCGGTCGAGAGAACGTTCTTACAGTCCCCGAACAGAGTCTTGCCGAGTCACCAGAGCCGGATGAGGAAAACTAGTATAAAAAACCTTCGACGGTTTAGCAAGCTCTTCTTTCACAGGTTTTACCGTTTAGATGTAATAGCTACCCTAAATTCGGCTTAATTCAAGCGCAATTCGACTTTGGCACTATGGGTTTATATGCTGTGTTCAGCACAACGGTGAGATATGCGAGGAACAACCCTCTTGACGGTCGCTGCGGTTGCGCTATTTGCTATAATGGCCCTCCCAGCGGCTGGCATGGCTGTGGCAGATGTTGATAACGAGACAACCGCTGAGAACGAGACGGATGAGGAGGCTGTTGAGAACGAGACTGCTGACAATGAAACTGAAGATGAGATGGCTCCCGGTCAGCAGCTACAGGCAATTTCGGGTGCACAGAATGCAGAGCTAGCCAATGATATTTCACAGCGGGGTTTTGGTCTGCAGATTGCTGCTGCGGACAGTGACGAAGAGCGTGCCGAAATTCTTGCCGAGCGGGTGAACGAGACAGAAGAGCGGCTCAACGAAATTCGACAACAGCAGGACAACCTCAGTGAACGACATGGGATGACGGGGCTTTACCAAGCGCAGGCAACTGGCCTCGGAGTACAGGGCCACGGTGTGTCAGCGATGGCAAACCAGAGCGCAGCAGTCGCTGATAACATCTCCGAGGATGTTCTTGAACAGCACAATCTCAGCGTTGAACGGATTCAGGAACTCCAGGTAAACGCCTCCGAGTTGACTGGTAGCGAGGTATCGCAGATTGCACGGAATATTGCCGGTCCGGGTCTTGGGCAGGGAATGGCCGGGCCACCAGCCGATGTTCCGGGACTGAGCGACAACCACACGCCACCGGGGATGAGCGATAATCACAGCCCACCGGGGATGAACGATAATGATACGTCTCCAGGGATGAGCGATAACGACCGGCCAGGTGGCCCTGATAGCGCCGATAATGACACGTCACCAGGGATGAGCGATACTGACCGGCCGGGTGGTCCTGACAGTGCTGATAACGAGACCGAAAGCGATGACGAGGACGAAACTGCAGACGACCAGCCAGGTGGTAACGGCGGCCCTGGCAACTAACTGGCTTCATTCACCCGATTAGAAGGTTGTCTGACTGTATCCGTTGTCTTCTCCCCGTTTGTCTCACTGTGGCTTGATTCGACAGAAAGTTTTATCCTGATTCCTTTCGGGGTATACAGTATCTGACCGACTGTCATGAACTGGTCGTAGTTGTGAGTGGCCAAGGGGGTGACAGGTTACTGGTACTCACGCTACCGAATACGTGACGTCGGTCACAGTCCGGGGGAGACAATGCCAGTGGAGATTCAACTGACATCGCTGTTACTCATCTATGCCGCTTCGGCAGCGCTGACGCTCTCATTGACGCTGTATGGACTGTCACAGCTTCGGACGAAAGGCTGGGATTACACTGTTGTCTCGTTCGTTGGCATTGTCCTCTCCGGGACAATCTGGACGGTCTCTCGGCTGTTTGAGTTGCTGTTTGTCAGCGAGGCCCTCTCTCGGTTCTGGCTGACGATAATTTATATTGGCTACGGTGGAGCGACCATGTCCGCGCTCTTTTTTGGCCTTGCCTTTGCTGGCCACAAGAAGCTACTCACGCGGCGAAATGTTGCCCTCATCCTTGTACTTCCGGTACTCGCTGTCTTTATTGCCGGAACGAACCAGTATCACGAACTCTTCTGGACGGGCGAGTTCACCCAGCACAGCGGCTGGTGGGGTGACCTCCTTATCCATGAGAGAGCATACGAACTTCCCTTCCAGCTGTATCTTATCTACACCGTCGGCGGTGCATTACTTGGATTGTACATACTCATGAGAATGGCAATTGGTTCACCAAACGTGTATCGGCAGCAAGTGCTTGCGATTATCCTGGGAGCGGGGTCGGCGCTGTTCTTTGGCGTTTCGTTCGGGCTTGAACGGCAGCCGTTTGTGCCGCAGTTCGTTGATTTGGTGCCCATTGGATTTGCGTTGATGGGGCTGTGTTTTGCCTACGCCATCTTCCAGTATAGCATGCTTGACCTCGTTCCCGTGGCACGGGATACCGTCATCGAGAGCATGCGTGACGGGTATGTCGTCCTCGATACTGATGACCGAATTGTCGACTTGAACAATGCAGCGACGGAGGTACTAGGGACGGATAACGACGTTGTCGGCGAACCAATCGAGAGTGCACTGCCTGCCTGTGCTTCCGTTATCAACAGTCACGAACATGGAAACAGAACTGAAGACGAAATTACCGTCGAAATTGACGGCGAGCAACGGTTTTTGCTGGCGAACGTCTCCTCGCTCCATGAAAACGACCGACTCATCGGACGCTTGCTGTTGCTCCGTGACGTAACCGACCGCCGTGCCGTCCAGCGTCGATATCAGGCACTCATCGAGAACTCCTCCGATTTGATTCTTGTCGTCGAACCTGACGGAACAATTACCTACGCAAGCCCGTCCGTTGAAAATGTCACTGGTGTCTCCCCGGAGGTACTCATCGGGCGGAATGCTTACGAACTCATTCATCCGGAAGACCGCGGGGAATTCCGAGCCGCGTTTGATGACCTCGTGGAATCTCCGGGGGGACGCTTCCGCCGCGAATATCGTTCGCCCGATGCCGACGGCAACTGGCTTCATCTCGAAGCCTCAGTGTGGAACCTTCTCGATAACCCGTTCGTTGAGGGGCTTGTCGTCAACGCACGCGAGATTACCGACCGAAAAGAACGAGAGCGCGAGATTCGGCAGAAAAACAGACAGCTTGAACAGGCAAACCAGCAACTCGAACAGTTCGCTGGTGTCATCTCACACGACCTGCGCAACCCAATCAACGTTGCAAAAGGTCACCTTGACCTCGCACAGGAAGGCCACGAAGAGAGCTTCGAGAAGGTCGAATCCTCGCTTGAACGGATGGAAGCGATTATCGACGATGTGCTTGAACTCGCCCGACAGGGGAGAGAAATTGGCGAGACCGAATCAGTTGCCCTCGAAGACCGCGCGATGACTGCGTGGGACCACGTCGCCACCGACGAGGCGACGCTTGTTGTCGATGAGAGTATCGAGTTTGCAGCCGACCCTGACCGCCTGTTGCAACTGTTTGAAAACCTCTTCAGAAACGCACATGAACACGTCGGGGATGATGTGACGGTGCATGTCGGAGGTGCAGACGGCATGTTCTATGTCGAAGATGATGGCCCTGGAATCCCAACAGAACAGCGTGAGAACGTGTTCGACCCCGGCCATACAACCAATCAGGATGGGACAGGGCTTGGACTGTCTATTGTCAACGAAATTGCACGGGCACACGGCTGGGAGACAGCCGTAACGGAAAGCGATTCGGGCGGCGCTCGCTTCGAGTTTCACGATATCGGTGGTCACCCGGCGCGAATGGAGAATTGATTACTCTTCCCGAAGTTTGTCAGCCAGTATCGGTACGAACGTTCCGATATCGGTGACCATTCCGACCGCCTGTGCGCTCCCGCGGTCGACAAGCTGTGTGACCGTTGCTGGACTGATATCGACACAGACGGTTCGTGTCGTCGATGGGAGGCAGTTCCCCACAGCAACCGAATGAAGCAGCGTCGAAAGCATCAACACGAGGTCGGCCTGATGGGCCTGTTCCCGAATCGCATCCTGTGCTTCAACGGCATCCGTGATGGTGTCTGGAAGCGGGCCGTCATCTCGAATTGACCCGGCGATGACAAACGGCACATCATTTTGAACGCATTCGTACATCACTCCGGTGGAGACAACACCCTGCTCAACGGCTTCCTCGATGCCGCCGGCGCGGATAATTTCGCTAATCGTGTAGATGTGATGTTTATGGCCCTTTCGTGGGTGGTTGAGACTTTCCGTATCCATCCCGAGCGACGTGCCATAGAGGTCGCGTTCGATATCGTGGACGGCAAAGCCGTTACCGATAGAAAGCATATCGATATAGCCCTCGCGGACAATCTCTGCCAACTCCTCGCGTGCCCCGGAGTGAATGAGGGCGGGTCCACAGACGGCAAGCACATCGCCACCTTCCCGCTTTGTCTCCGTAATTGCGGTTGCAATTTTCGCAATTGTCGATTCGGATGGTCGCTCCGAGGAGATACCACCCTGCATGAAGCCAAATGCGCCTTCCTGTCCACGTGGTCGTTCCGGAGGATTGACGCGGATGCCCGTGTTCCCGGTCACGACGTGGTCGCCTTCCTCGATGGCGTTGAGGACTTTGGTGTACGCACGCGGCTCCTCGGGGTCGACAACGACTGCACAGTCCATCTCGATATTTTCGACCGGTATCCACTCACCCTCGTATCGGATATCGGTGGGATGGTTCGTCGTCGAGTAGAAACCCGTCGGAACGACCTGGTCTTCCGGTGCAGGGGTGACGGTTGCGTCGTTTGGGTCCGTGGGGTTTGCGCCGTTTTGATGTAGTTCGTGAATGATAGCCTGTAGCTGTTCGTCGTCAGCGGCTTCGACGGTTAACCTGGCGTAGGACTTTTCGGTCTTGTGGCGACCGATGGTAAACTCCTCTACTTCGAAGGAGCCGTCCATATCCATGATAATATCGAACGTCGCTTCGAGAATCCCCGAGTCGATGATGTGGCCGTCAAGTTCGACTGTCCGCGAGGCGGTCATACTCGGAGGAAGGGATGGGAGGTCAAAGATGATTTGGATTCTGTCGGTAGCGATGGATACATGGGCTCACGTCGTAACGATAGCGTATGTCGGACGAAACGTCACCTCCTGCGGACTCTCAAAACGACCCACCGCGAGAGACAGAAGTAAACGAGGTTCTGGGAGAGCTAAAACGACTCGAACAGAACGTCTCAAAACCGGAGTATCAGGATGAAATACGCCGCGTGCGGAAAATGCTCGAACGTACACCGGGAACCAAAACAATCGATAAGTATACGAGTCGAGATGTCGGCGAAGCGTTCGTGGGTGCCCTTCTCTTTTCCCTGCCGCTGCTGGTTGAGGATGGGGTATTTGAGATTGCCGAGTGGTTCGTCGAGTTCATGCTCGGTCCACTTCCGGTATTTTTGGCGATTAATATGGTGTTCATCGTCGCCATTACGACCGGCCTGTTGTATGCCGTCGATATTCGGGAGGTCAAAATCGTCAATCCAGTGTTCGGGTTCATCCCCCGTCGATTAGTTGGAATTCTCGCCGTCTCGCTCGGTTGTGCGTTTGGGATGATGCTTCTCTGGGGGCGACTCCACGCGGGGGACCCGTCAACGCTTGAGGCTATCGCCCGTGTGACTGTTATCTGGGCCGCGGCAGCTTTGGGGGCTGTGCTGGCAGATGTCCTGCCTGGCGAGAGCAAGGGCAAAGATATCAGCGACCTCGTTCCGGAGTAACTGCCCAGTGACCATTATTTTGTGCTGCGAGAGTAAACAGGGATGCATGGCCAGGATACGGCGAGTTATACTGGATATACTCAAACCACACGAACCGAAAATCGTGCCGTTTACCGAACAGCTTAGCGAGCCCGAAGACATTCAGGGGGTTACGTCGAAACTCGTCGATATCGAGGAGAACGTCCGGCGGATTCGGGTTACCGTCGAAGGTGAGGATATCGACATGGATACGCTAGAAGAACAGATAATGGACCTCAGCGGCTCGATTCACTCCATCGATGAGGTCTCCTGTGGCGAGCGGATTGTCGAGGACCCTTGGTTGGTTGAC
>LKNH01000036.1 GCA_001564135.1 Halobacteriaceae archaeon Tc-Br11_E2g27
AAGGGCTTCCTGTGTCTCCGGTTCGTCCGACCCCTCGCCGGTTCCATCATCCCCGCTATCGTCGTGGTCATCTCCCTGGTCACCTGTGTCGTCTCCATCGTCGGCATCGTCGCTTGTACTGGAACAGCCTGCAATAGCAAGCATCGTCGCCGAACCCGATGCGGCGAGCATTTTCCGACGTGAAGTAAGAATTGAATGGTCGCGTTCATCACTGCTCATTGTGAATACCTCTACTCATTCTTGCGTGTGATTGCTAATTAAGAGTTTTGATTTAATAAATAGAGAGAGCAGGATTCATATTATTATTAACAACGGAACAACTGCAGCTAGGAGTCTCGCAACTGCGGTCAGAATGGTAATATACCAGAGCGGGCTCAACCAGCTCCAACCGGCACCATCATTGAGAAGAATATAGACGATGACTATCTGATGCGTTGAAGATAATCCAAACAAGCGTTCAAAACGAATAGACGGTCCATAGATAAACTGGACGAAAGACCATTACATTTATTAGGCCCAATCCCAATCGGTAACATAGAACCTTCATTACAAACCATGAAGGTTTCGTGAGGTAAGCTATGTACAAGCACTACACAGACGCAGAAAACACGGGCGCACCGCTCGTGCCGATGGTCGAAGAACCGAACAACATTGCAACCGATGGCGGCCGAGAGAACGAACTCGAAGAGGTAGTGCTCAGCCACCGACTCCAGGAATAACTGGCACGGAACCTTGGGCAGTTTGTAATCGACCTCTCCACTTTACTCGTTTTCGAGCAACAGTTCGAGATATGAGGTCCGTATCTGCTCAGAGCTATCGAGCCCAAGCTGGCCCATGACATCTTCCGCACGCTCCCGTGCAGCCTCGATATCTGATTCTGACTCCACAAGCTGTGAGTCGGAATGTTGAGTTTTGGATTCAACCTCTATACCGTACTCGACCTCGACGAACTCGCCTAGCCCTTCAACCGCATCGAGGGTTATCGTACAGTCATCCAACGTGAAATACTCCCGTTCCTTTCGCACCGTCGCTGCAGGCTCATAACCTAATCCGGTGAGAATGTCAGCCATCGATGTTCCGTCTTCTACGGTTGTTTCCGCTTCCGTGCGAGTTTTCGAATCCGCGTCGACCAGCGGCCCCTTATATGTCAGCATCGTCACTGTCTCGTCGCCTCGGATTTCGCTCCGGATACGTAATGCCTCATCAGTGTTCGCAAACGACCGGTCCGGTGCATCGTAGTAGGTATCTTGCTGTGTTACTGTCTCAACCCGGTTGGCACCGTGCGAGCGAAGTCGCTCGCGCACCGACTCGTGGGCAGTTTCGACCTTCAACTCGACTTCGTACATGCCCGCAACTGAGCAGGCGGCATACAAAAGCCCGTCAATCTCGTCAGCACCCTCTTGGATAAGAATGTATACCAGATAACTAGCAGATACTACGAGATATACACACACAGTAGCAACGAAACGGTGTTCTTAAGAGTACAACGACAATTTCACACCGTATGAGCAATGATTCCGATGCGGAAGCTGATGAAGAGCAGTCGGCAGCAGATGAACAAGAAGTAGAAGGACTCCAGAACGGAGCCTTCGTTCGGATTGATTATACAGCCCGAACAGTCGAGGAGGACCGACTCGTCGACACGACAGACCCTGAAGTGGCTGAAGAGGAAGATGTCGAGGCAGACCAGGAGTTCGAACCACGAACAATCGTCCTCGGCGAAGGCCACATTTTCCCATCCGTCGAAGAGGATATTGTCGGGAGCGAAGTCGGCGATTCGGGAAGCGTCGTCGTCGAAGCCGAAGAGGCATTCGGCGAGTTTGATGAGGACGAGGTCCGAACGGTGAGCAAGGATAAACTCCCAGAGGACGACCGATACCCAGGTGCGCAGGTACAGGTTGACGGCCAGCAAGGGTTCGTCGAGACTATCATCGGTGGCCGCGCCCGCGTCGACTTCAATCACCCACTTGCCGGTGACGACATCGAATACAACTGGGAAATCGTCGAAGTCGTTGATGACCGCGAAGAGAAAGCAAGCGGATTGCTTCAGATGTTCCTCGATATCCCACTCGATATCCGGTTCGAAACGGACGTCGTCGAGGAAGAACAGGTCGTCGAGGAAGATGATGAAAGCGATGAGGAAGAAGACGCCGACGAGGAGGCCGAAGAAGACGAAGATGAACCAACCTTCGAGACAGTCGAAGTCGAAAAGGAGTCGCTCTATATCGAGGCAACGCCACAGCTATCGATGAACCAGCAGTGGCTTATGCAGAAAAACCAGATTGCGGACCAGCTTATCAACCTCCTTGATATCGACCGCGTGGTCGTCCAGGAAGTCCTCGACGGTGCAGGAATGGGTCTTCCCGGCATGATGGGCGGTATGGGAGGCGGCGGCGGTATGGAGGATGCCCTCGAAGATGCTGACATCGACGCCGAAGAGCTGGCCGAAGAACTCGGCGAATAACCGGATTACCTGGTCACACTGCAGATACTGGAAACACCCGTCGAATTACTATCAGATACCGAACTGACCGCGGAGCATCGCTAGCCCAGTGCGCAGATATGATGGCCGCGTAATGCGGTCGTGTTCATCCTGAGTCAGAAGGAAATCAAAAATATCGATATTGTCTGCCAGGTGCTCACGCGAGGTAGACATCGGGATTGTGATGACGTTCTCGTGTTGAATTGCCCAGCGAATCGCGACCTGAGCACTCGTCTTTCCATACTGCTCCCCAATCTCTGTGAGGACCGAATCTCTGAGTGCGCCCCCATTGGCAAGCGGACTGTAGCCGGTGAGAATAACATCATTTTGCTGGCAGTATCGGAGCAAGTCCCGCTGTGGCCACCACGGGTGAAAGAGTACCTGGTTGGTGAAGATTGGTTCGTTCGAAATTTTACGAGCGTACTCTAACCGCTCGACGCCATAATTGCTTACCCCGATAAACCGAGTCAATCCCTCATCGAAACACTGGTTCAGTGCGTTGATGACAATCTCGTCGTCTGCCAACGGATGTGGCCAGTGAATGAGCAAGAGGTCAACCGTCTCAACCCCAAGCTTCTCCACGCTTTCTTTGGCCGATTCGACAATTTTGGGAGTCTCTCGGTGTTTTGGGTTGACTTTCGTCGTAATAAACAACTCCTCTCTGTCGACGGCCGACTCGCCGATTGCACGGCCGACAGCCGCTTCGTTCTCGTACAGTTGTGCGGTGTCGACGTGCCGATAGCCCTCTTCAACTGCCATCGAGACAGATTTGTAGGCCGTATCTGAATCCATCTGCCAGGTCCCGACTCCCACTGCCGGAACCTCCTCACCGCTCGCTGTGACATACTCCATATGTGTACTTATAGCACAGAACGACGAATAGGTCTTCTGTTCTTTGTAGCGTGTTGAATACCAGATAACAGCAATATAGTCATACTACCGGACGTGAGCGTTTAAACAATCTCGCCACCCGGGGTGGCGAGTACGTTTACGAAGTTACGTCCGGCAGTATCAGTTACGTTCCACCGATATGCTGGGCAATGTTATCTCGGATAATCGTATCACAGTAGATACACCGAACGCCGTCATCAAGAACGGCAAACGAGGACGCAACGGGCTCGTTTTCGTTGGTGATACAGTTCGGATTCGCACAGTTGAGAACACCTGTTACCGCACCAGGCCGCTCAACTCGATGCTTTTCAGTGACCTCGTAGTCACGAATAATGTTGATTGTTGCGGCTGGTGCAATCAGCGATAGAACATCAACCTCCGATTGGCTGAGTTCGCGGTCTTCGACTTTGACGACATCTTTCCGGCCGAGACGGTCGGATGGAACGTTAATACCGACCGAGACAACTTCACCACGACTCCCATCAATATCGAGAATTGCGAGAACGTTCAGTGCCTGCCCGCCAGCGATATGGTCGATGACTGTGCCGTTTTCGATTTTGCTTACGCGGAGTTCCTGTTCACTCATTGGTTTCACCCAGTAGTAAATCGAGCAGTGCCATTCTGACGGGGACGCCGTTGTGTGCCTGCTCAAAGTAGGTTGCGTGCTCAGTTTTGTCGACATCCGTCGCGATTTCATCAACGCGCGGAAGCGGGTGCATCACCGTCAGGTCGTCGCTTGCCTGTGCAAGCAATTCGGCATCAATCTGGTACTGACCGGCAACCTCGCGGTATTCGCTTTTGTCGGGGAACCGCTCTTCCTGAATCCGTGTCACATAAAGAACGTCGAGTTCCGGGAGAATTCCTTCGATATTGGTATGAGTCTTGATTTCTGTGCCGCCGTCATGGAGGTCATATCGAACGCTTCGGGGGAGTTTGAGCGTCTCCGGACTGATGAAATGCTGTCGTGTCTCGAAGTTCGTCAGCGCGTGGGCAAGCGAGTGGACCGTCCGCCCGTATTTCAAATCACCCATGATACCGATAGTGAGGTCATCAAGTCCAGCGTTTTCACGAATCGTATAAAGGTCAAGCAACGTCTGCGTTGGGTGCTGTCCCGCCCCGTCCCCGGCATTAATCAACGGCACGTCGACGAACTCACTCGCCATTTGTGCGGACCCTTCGCTTGGATGGCGCATTACCAGCGCATCGGCATACCCCTCAACGACGCGAGCCGTATCGGCGAGGCTTTCGCCCTTTTTGACGCTCGAATGGTCGACTGGCCCCATATCAACGATATCACCACCGAGCCGTTTCATCGCGGCAGAGAAACTCATTTTTGTCCGGGTGCTCGGTTCAAAAAAGAGCAACCCGAGCAGCGACCCCTGGTATTTTTTGGATACCGACTCCGGGTCGGCAGCAATCTCGGACGCACGGTCCAAGACCGTGAGAATGTCCTCCCGCGAGAGTTGTTTCGCACTCGTGATGTGGTCGTGACGCATCGCTCGATACCGCGTGTCGCAGCCTCTTGATACCGTCGGTTGGCGACGGAAAGCTCGTTCGGAGAGGTCCTCGATTTTATATATGGAAAGGTGGCCATCACCGAACATGCTTGCTGTGGTTGGTGGAAAGGGTGGCTGCGGGAAGACAACGACAGCTATCACACTCACACGCGAGCTAGCAAGTCGAATATCCCGTCTGCGGACACCGCTCCTTGTCGATGCAGATGCAGATATGCCTGACGTTCATCACTATCTTGGTATCGACCGAACGACCTCGCTAAGAGGGAAATTAACCAGAACTGCCCCGTCTGGAGCCAACGCTGTCAGCAAGGGAGCTCCCCTGACAGCTTCAGTCCGCTATCCCGAGGGACTTTCCGGCGGTGCTGTATTAACCGCGGGGACAAGAGACGAAACAGCGCGTGCCCTCCACCAGTGTCGCCGCTGGCCAGGCCCAGTCATCGTTGATACGCCGGCCGGTATCAATCCTGATGTGACCGGACCGCTACGGATTGCAGACCACGCGCTTGTTATCTCGACCGACGAACCTGCCTGTCTCGACGATGCAAAGCGGACGGCAACTGTATGTGACACGTTGTGTCAGCAGTCGTTCGGTGTAATCCGGCGTGTCAGAGAGAGGACGCCCAGAAGTGACTCTGTTGTGTGTCATGAAACCAGTACCTCTATTTCGGCTCAAGGGTCCCCGAATATCGTCGTTCCGTCACGGGTCGGTAACGCTCCAGTTATCGGGACGCTCCCAACGGTTTCCGCACCGCGTTCCGATGAGCAATATGCTGCTGCGATAGCAGCGCTCACAGCCACAATGACTGCAGGGGCCGGAATATTTAACCCACGTGGGCGAAAAAAAAGAGGTAGATGCCGAGCAGGCTTCGAACAGGAATAGATGTCCTCGATAGAAAGCTCGGTGGGGGATTACCGGCGGGCAGTATCGTGTTGCTCTCTGCCCCTCCGGCGAGCCAAGCTGAGCTGTTTCTTTATGAACTGACAGCGACAAGAGGGACCCTCTGGCTCTCGTTAAACCGCTCGGACGAAGCCGTCACCGATAGTATCGAGAACACGCCGACGGAGACCGGCAGTCCAACGGTTCGGCACATCCCTGGTGAAGCCCCGCTCGATAACACGGGAAAGCTCGTGAGTGCCCTGCCAGAGACGTCGAATCTCATTGTTGACCCCATCGACGTGCTCGAATCTCAGGAGCCACCGTCCCGGTTTCGAAGTTTCATGAACGACCTGCAAAATCATATTTTCAACACGAACAGTCTGGCAATTTTACACGGACTCAACGGTCGAAGCGTCCCGCCGCTTCGTGATACGACCGAACATTTCGCTGATGTGGTCTTTCACCTCGAAGCCGACCTGAGCGGTGATGAGGTGGACAACCGACTGGCGATTCCAAAATTCCGCGGTGGTCGTGCGCCGACGGATACAATCAAACTTAACCTCGGCGAAGAGGTTGCAATCGATACGAGTCGGGATATTGCCTGATACGGTCGTTCGTGACTCTTTACCGCCATGGTTGAACAAAAAGTAAGTAAGACGCCCTGATACACCGATATCTGCGACATGGTCACGAAAATAATCACGAACGACCGTATAATGAGACAGCTTTTGCTTGAGGTCGAATTCACAAACACTTAGCCAGTGGTTTGCAAACAGAGGGATATGAAACGCGTCCGATTCCGTGACCCGGCAGGAACAGTCCGAACTGGCGAGTGGCTTGCAGATGACGGCACACCCGCAGAAGCCGCCGTTGCTGGAGCAGGCGGACAAATCGCTTTTGGGGATGAACGGTATACACCGGACGAAGTCGACATTCTGCCGCCGTGTGAACCGTCAAAAATCGTCTGTATCGGCCGAAACTACGCTGACCATGCAGACGAGATGGGGAGCGAGGTTCCCGACCGACCGTTGTTGTTTCTTAAGGGACCGAACGCGGTGTCCCACCACGGGAGCGATATCACGTTGCCAGCGGGCAAAGAGCGACTGGATTACGAAGCCGAGTTGGCGGTGGTCATCGGCGAGCAGTGTCGCCACGTAAGCGAAGAGAACGCACTCGATGTCGTCGATGGCTATACCTGTATGGTGGACCTGTCAAATCGTGATGACCAGGAACGAGAGACAAACTGGGTCCGCGGGAAAGCGTTCGATAACGCTGCCCCACTGGGCCCAGTTGTGGCCTCTCCCGATTCAGTCCCAGCCGATGCACAAATTCAACTGTGGGTGAACGACGAGCTCAAACAGTCTGCATCCAGGGCACAGCTTATTTTCCCGATTCCGGAACTGATTGCCGAGATAACGACGTACATGACTCTGGAGCCAGGCGACGTTATCGCAACAGGAACACCGGAAGGAGTGGGCCCACTCGCCGACGGTGATGAGGTCACAGTAGAAGTTGAAGGAGTCGGTCGGCTCTCACACACCGTATCGATTCCGGAGTGAAACCGCCAGGTAGCTTAACAAAGCGCTTACTCAAACTCATCAAGCGTCGTATTGATGCCGGCGTGAACCTCACGAACACGAGCGCCATCGATATCCAGTCCAAGAACGCGAACTGTCGCGTCACCGACCTGGTCTCTGACGGTATTCGGGCAGTAAACGCCAAGCCGCCACTGTTCTTGCTGTGCACGCTGTAAGGCGTTGACGAGCGTCGACTGTTCGCTGAGCGTCCGCATCTCGCCGTTGACAAGCACCCGCGAACTCGATTCCTTCATCGACGGTTTTGACGGGACATCAAGAATGACAGCCTCGCTGTCAACTCCCGCCTGTTCGGCAATTTCGTGTTCGAACGCGCGAATCTGTGGATGGTCGGCGGTGAGAATATCTTCGGGGACGGTATTAATTTCAGCCCAGACAGCGCGTTTGTATAGCTCCCGGTGAGCCAATCGTCGGGCAGTCTCTGCTGTCTCCTCAGACTCACGTAGGGTGACTTCAAGCTCGGAGTCGTCCATTCGCTGGATAATTTCGGGTGACGTCTCCCCCTCTTCGATGACTTTCTCAACGGCTCGTTTGAGCATGGTCTTTGATATCCGGGCGACGTGATGCGTATAGACGGTTGGATTCATTAGCGCCCGTGCAACCAATAAACTTTCCGCAGTCTGGACGTTTCCTTCATCAAGAACGAGTTCGCCGTCCACAAATCGAAGCTCCCGGATGAGTCGCCCGCTGTCGATAGTCCCATACGGAACTCCAGTGTGGTGGGCATCGCGGACTAGGTAATCCATCCGGTCGACATCAAGTTCCCCCGAAACAAGCTGGCCGAGTTCGCCATTCCCGGCGATAAGATCAGCAATGCGGTCGGGGTTCAGACCGTGGTCGGTTAGGGCGTCTGCAACAGGCCCGGAATCAAGCAAGTCGTGTACCTCATCGTGATACAGCCCAGTATGTCGATAGAGTACATCTTCGATATTATGAGAATATGGGCTGTGTCCGATATCGTGAAGGAGTGCTGCTGCACGAACCCGCTCGGCCTGTGTACCTTCGATACCAAGATGGTCGAGTGCGCTATCCGCGAGATAATAGACGCCAAGACTGTGCTCAAATCGAGTGTGGTTCGCAGAGGGATAGACGAGTTCGACGGTTCCGAGCTGTGAGATGCGTCGGAGCCGCTGAACGGCAGGGGTATCAAGCAGCGCTTCGGCCACACCGGAAATTTCGATGTGGTCGTGGACGCTATCTTTGATTGTGGTCATTGACGGTGTTTTAGTCGCCACCTGATAAAAGTGTCAGCTATTGAGACGAGAAATTGAACTAACGGGCGTGACTAGAGCCTCTATGGTTACGTTTCTCTCAGGTGGGACCGGGACCCCGAAACTCCTCGATGGTGCGGCCGACGTGTTTGCCCCCGCGGAGACGACAGTGGTTGCGAACACCGGCGATGATATCGAACTCGGGGGTTTTCTGGTCTGTCCGGACCTCGATACGGTGTTGTTTCTGGGTGGGGAGCGTCTTGATACAGAAACGTGGTGGGGAATTGCGGACGATACCGCCGAGACACACCACGAACTCAAACGACTCGCTGACGCTGCCGGGTTTGATACTGGACCGCGGTATCTCTCTGAGGACGCACAGACCAGCGGTCGGTATCTCGCGCAATGGCGACGATATTCGGGCGTCGGCGAGTTCATGCATATCGGCGACCGGGACCGTGCCATCCATCTGACGCGCACTGGCTTGCTGGACGAGGGGTACTCGCTCACCGAGGTCACACAATTTCTCGCAGACGCGCTCTCGGTCCCATGGACACTGCTGCCAATGAGTGATGACCCGGTGGCAACCCTGATTCAGACGCCCGAAGGAAAGATGCATTTTCAAGAATTCTGGGTCGCCAACAATGGGGAGCCAGCTATCGAGGCCCTCGAGTTTCGGGGAGCAGACCGTGCGGAGATTACCCAAGAAGTCCGGAAGGCGCTGACTCAACCTGTCGTGATTGGTCCCTCGAACCCGATAACAAGTATCGGCCCCATGGTGGCCATCGAAGAGTTCAGGACTGCGCTTGAGGATACCCCGGTTGTTGCTGTGTCGCCTTTCGTCGAGGACACGGTATTTTCTGGTCCTGCGCCGAAGTTGATGCGTGCAGCAGGGTATAAGCCATCGACAAGGGGCGTTGCGGCTGCCTATCCGTTCGCCGATGCGTTCGTCCTCGATGACGATGACGGGACACAGCTTGATAGGCCAGTAGTTCGAACGGATACGACAATGGATACGGACGCGGATGCACGGCGGGTTGCCCGGGCAATCGCGGAAGCACTGAATATGGTGAGCTAGAACAGATGCCAACGCATCAAAACACGTCCCCCGTAGCGTTCGACCCACCAGTCGTCCTTGCGAGTTTGAGCGGGCAATCGGATGCATCGTGGGCCAAGCAGGCAAGCGAGTATGCCGGCGGAGCCATGTTGGGTGGCATTGCACTCGATGAGCCGACGAGAGCGGCAGCACGAGAACTCCTCGACCGGGAGCGAGACGAGTTTCTCCCAGCGGACCCGATATCGTTTATTGATGAGCAACTCTCCGAACTCGAATCGACCGAACTCACGCCGGGTGTTAACGTTCGGACGACAGCACTCGAACCGCTAGCTGAGGCGGCACAGGTCTGTGCTACCCATGGGGCTGTCCTCGAAATTAATGCCCACTGTCGACAGTCGGAGATGTGCGCGACCGGTGCTGGTGAGTCGCTACTACGGGATGTTGACTCGCTGGTAGCACAGGTGCAGACCGGGGTAGAATCAGGAGCAACCGTGAGCGTCAAAGTGCGGGCCGAAGTCCCTGGTGTTTCGCTGAGTGCGGTGGGAGACCGGATTGAGGGGGCTGGTGCGACACTCATACACATCGATGCAATGGATAGCGAATCAGTTGTCGAGGACGTCCGGGAGGCTACCGACCTCTATATTATTGCAAACAACGAGGTCAGAGACCGTGAGTCAGTGTTTGAGTATTTCGAGTACGGGGCAGACGCGGTGAGCGTCGGGCGACCGAGTGATAATCCCCATGTGCTTGAAACGGTACGAGAAGCAACGGAAGAGTGGGTAAAGACTTCCGTGCAGCGCCCTGACGTGTGAGTAACTGATGACGCTCGACAGAACAACCGTTCAGAATGCACAGCTTGCATTACTGCTGGAAGTCGCCGGAACGCCAAAGCCCGGAAACGTTGACAGGGAGCACGATTATCCGGACTTACATTTCGAGCAGTTTCTCGCGGGTGCCGTTGGAACTCACAACGGGCTCTCGCTGGTAGCGAACGGAGAGTCGCTGGGCACGGGCTTCGAGCGAGCAATCGCCGGGATGAGCAACCAACGTGGTGGGAACACACAGTTCGGAGCCGTATTGCTTCTCACACCGCTTGTGGCTGCTGCATCGCGAGGCGAGTTGACTCCCGAGCGGGCATCTGCAGTTGTTGAAGAGACAACTGTCGAGGATACGGTTGCCTTCTACCAGGCGTTCGACCACGTGGATGTCGCGGTGAGCGAACCACCGGAGGGAATGGCACCGCTTGACGTGAGACACGGAAGTGAGGCGGAAGCAGCAATTCGAGAGCGAGAGATACCACTGGGCGAGTTGATGGCCGAGAGCGCTGCGGTCGATGGGATTGCCAGCGAGTGGACAGGCGGGTTCAAACGGACCTTCGAGGCCGCGGATGCACTACTGCGCCGTGATGGCCCAGTCACCGAACGAGCAGCGGCCGTCTTTCTGGCGCTGCTTGCCTCCGAACCGGATACGTTCGTTATCGACAAACACGACAGAGAGACAGCTATCGAAGTACAGCAACGGGCCGAGGCAGCGCTTGAAGGCGATGAAAATGTCAATGACCTCGCAGAGGAGTTCATCGCGAGAGGAATTAATCCTGGGACAACCGCAGATATCGTCGCCGGTGGCTTGTTCGTTGCACTCGAGCGCGGAATGGAGGTGTAATGAGTGGCCGATGAGTCTCTGTCCGGTTGGCCGGTTTCGTTTGACGGAATTATCGAATCCGTTGTAACAACAGAGGGGCCGAACGGGCTGTGGAATGTGGCTGCGCTCGGGTTGCATAGAAAGGATACAGTGCGAGAGGGTGAGACAGCGGTGGAGAGGGACGAAACAGCGCCGGAAGTTCGTGCACGGACGTGGGGTCGGACGAGAACCTGGCGAAACTTTCGCGAACGCGAGATGGGATACGTCCAGTTTACTACTGACCCCGTTCTGTTTGTGAAGGCGGCACTGGAAGTGTACGAGGTGGAAAAGGCGGTCCTTCCCGAAGCGTATGCGTGGGTGGCGGTCAAACCAGTGGAACTGGAAAGTGGAACAAAAGGAGACACACCGTGGGTTGACTGGCGGCTGGACCCCGTTGAAGCAGAGACCGAGGAAAGAGCAGTGCCGACGTTCAACCGTGGCTACGGCGCAGTGGTGGAGGCGACCGTCGCAGCATCTCGACTTAACGTGCCATCGTATGAGACTGAACAGCTCTGGGAACGGATTGAGTACTTCGAATCAGTTACCAAGCGCTGTGGAGGCGAGCGCGAGCGCGACGCGTTCGAGCGACTGTTGGCAGCAATCGAGGACGAGCGGTAGGACAAAAACGAAGACGGCTCTTCTACAGTGGGTCAACAAGTGAGGCGAGCGCGTCTTGTGGGTCTTTGGCTTTGGCGACGCCGCTTGCTAACAGGACACCATCCGCACCCAGTTCGCCAGCCGCGACAACATCCTCTCCGGTCGAGATACCTGCGCCACAGTAGACATCGACCGATTCATCCACGCTCGCAGCGGCGGAGACGGCATCACGGACGATGTCGGGGTCGGCTTGACTGACCGGTGTGCCGGTGCCGATAAGCTCCGGAGGCTCCACGGCGACCGCATCAGGACCGAGCGCCGTTACTGCTGCAATCTGTTCGGGGTTGTTGGCACAGACACACGTCGAGAGGCCAGCACGATTTGCTGCCCCGATACTTGCGTCGATATCAGCGAGTTTCATCCGGTTTTCCGAGTGATTCAAGAGCGTACCGGTCGCGCCCGCATCACTTGTTGCCTCAGCAAGCGTGCTACCGGTATGGCTGCCGTGTTCGACGGGACTGACGTGCTGGGCGTAGGTGGTGACGCCAGTCTCGGCGACGGACTGGAGATGTGCCGCCTGTGGTGCAATGGCAACTTCTGCATCAGTCTCTTCGGCGACTGATGCGCCAGCGGTCGCAATCTCAACTGGGTCACACGGGTAGGCTTTCAGATTGACCAGAACGAACATACACGCGTTTGTTCGGGCCATTGCAAATAGATTACCGAACTCCGTCCGGCGAGCCAACTTCGAAACCTTCAATTATCCCTGCCGAATACGAAGAAGTGCACGAGGGTTCGTGGTCTAGGCTGGTTATGACACCTCCTTGACATGGAGGAGGTCGGCAGTTCAAATCTGCCCGAACCCATCGCTGATTTAACATTTTCTGAACCTCAAGTAAGCGAACGTAAGAATGTTTCTACGGGGGTTGAACCGGAAATATGTGAGGCATGTGGGAGATACATTATAGTTCCTAACCACATATATCCAGCAACCGACAGACCAGGGTATCAACTATGAGCATCACCCAAGAATGGACCCATCAACGACGCCGAGTGTCTTCACCAGAGAGATACGTCGCAGTCAGATCTGTGAACTTCTGGTGATTATCGACATATAGAACACGAAGTGGCGTAGTCAGTGACTGCATCTTGGTTCTTCTTTCTACAATTGCACAAAAAAGGAAAAAGCCCGTTGATACGAGCTGAGTCCGAGAGTTGCCCATCAGTTACCTAGTGTGGTAGCTGATTCATTAGAGGGCCCAGCCTCACTCTGGCTCTTTTCACGACTGCCAAATTCGGTAACGAGGACGAAACTGATGGCCCATAATACAGCCAATCCACCGCCGACGATTCCGAAATTTGTGCCTTGAACCGGATCAGGATATAGTGCCGATGCAACGCCGACCAACGTCACCAGGGTGGCGACGCCGTAGACGAGAAATCGCCAGCCAGCAGGGCGTAGACTTGCAACAAGTGCCCCGAGGGCGATTGTCGCTGCCCCGGCCGCCATGAATGCATAGTGGTCGAATCCAGCGTGATCATCAGTCAGCGTCAACTGCAGGTTCGTCTGTAACGCGGCAAACACAAGCAGTGGGACCGCGGCTACCGCAGCGACTGCGAGTACGCGACCATCTATTCTGTTACGGGTCAGTCGGAACGACCGAAGTCCCGGATGTAGTAGCCCGATGACAATCACCGGGATAATGAATATTGCTAGCTCGGCAATGGCTCTGGGACCCTCAACGATGACACTCACAACAGTGAGTGAGCCGATTGCGAGTACAGCCAACAGATATGCACCGACGCGCTTTGCAGGGCGGTAGAGTTGTGCCGCGACACTCACCGTCAGCAGCACCAAGAAGCCGCCAATCATCACGTGGTGAACACGGTGAGTGAAAAACCCATAATCGGGTGTCCACGCCAGTACCAGAAATTGCATCGGCTCGTTCAACGCCGCGATGAGGAATCCGACGAACGCCAATACGACGAGGTAAAACGCCGGTAACCGGGCTTTATCTACCGCGGTCCGACGCCAACTGAGCAGGCTCGACCGTGCCAAGCTCATTGCGGGACCCCTACTGTTTCAACGGCGTATTCGGCTTCAACGAGTTCCTTGGTCGTTTGCAGGTGGTTTCGGTACTGCCGGGTCATGTACCGTTTGAATACCGGTTGAACTGCCCGGTCGAAGAGCGATTTCGCATCCTCGAATTCGGCAACGAATCGAAGGTTCGTTCCAGTGTCCGTTTCAGTATAGTTGTAGTGCGTTTCCTCAGTCAAAGCGG
>LKNH01000037.1 GCA_001564135.1 Halobacteriaceae archaeon Tc-Br11_E2g27
CAAACTCCAAGCCGATTCAAGCGAGCCGTTGAAGCGGCCGGCCATGCTGTCTTTATTACTGATTCCAATGGTCTTATCGAGTACGTCAACCCGGCGTTTGAGGAGATAACGGGCTATTCTGCGGCTGAAGCGGTTGGGCAGAACCCACGAATCCTCAAATCGGGGAAAATGTCCGATGAGTTCTACGAACGGCTCTGGACGACAATCCTCAACGGGAAGGTTTGGCAACGGGAAATCTGTAACCAACGCAAGGATGGCGAGCTATTTTACGCACACCAGACGATTGCTCCTGTTGTCACGGATGCGGGTGATATCGAGGCGTTTGTCGCTATCCAGTCCGATATTTCGGCGCAGAAACGACGTCGGGACCAGCTAAAGCGTAGCCAGGAGCGTATTCGCGCGTTGTTCGATAAATCACCTGACTCGGTAACTGTCCACGATGAGGACGGAAATGTCCTCGACGTGAACGACCAGACCATCGAGGACCTGGGATACACCAGGGACGAGTTATTGTCGATGCATATCTCGGATATCGAGGTTGGCGTTCCTGAAGTAGAACTTCGAGAGATGTGGGAGGCGATGAAACCTGGTGACCGCGAAACGGTTGAAGGTCGGCACCAGCGAAAGGATGGTTCGACATTCCCGGTTGAGGTCTGGATTAACAGGATGGAATTCGACGGCGAAGAGCAGTTTATCGCCCTCAGCCGGGATATCTCTGCTCGAAAAGAGCGGGAACGCGAACTCGAACGCCGCGAGTATCTCTTTGAACGGATTCAGGATATCGCCGATATCGGTGTCTGGGAGTACGACCCATACACTGAAGAGCTAATCTGGTCGGAGGGAATTCGACGAATTCACGATGTTTCGGAGGAGTTCGAACCGACGGTAGAGCAGGCCCTTCAGTTCTATCACGAGGCGGACCGTGAGGCTGTCCGAGAGGTTTTCAATCACGCAGTTGACCATGGGGTGTGGAAGCAGCCGCTTGATGTCAGAATTATCAGAGAGTCGGGTGAGGTCCGCTCAACTCGCCTCCGCGGCGAAGTCATCACGGATGCACACGGCGAACCAATGTTGGTTCGTGGTATCCTCCAGGATGTCACCCAACAGAAACGGTACGAGCGTGAACTCGAGGCACAGCGTGATGACCTGGAGGTCCTCAATCAGATGATGCGCCACGATATCCGCAACGACCTCCAGCTTGTGCAACTCCATGCTGAACTGCTCGCCGAACACATCGGTACCGAGGGTGAGCGGTATCTCGATTCGCTGCTCGAAAGCGTCGACAACGCCGTTGCACTGACCGAGACTGCCCGCGAGTTAGCAGAAGTGATGCTCGGTGCTGACGAGACCGACCAGCAGATTTCGCTTGCACTCACCCTTGACCGGAAGCTTTCCGAAACTCGGAACAGTTACGAGGATGTTGCTATCGACGTCGCTGGTTCGATTCCACCGGTGGAGGTCATTGGAACGGATATGCTTGGGTCGGTGTTTAGAAACCTCCTCCAGAACGCTATCCAGCACAACACGGGTTCTGACCCACGGGTTGCCGTTACCTGCGAGGAAACGACAGAGTCGGTCACTGTCTCGATTGCGGATAACGGTCCCGGCGTTCCCGACGACCAGAAAGACGAGATATTCGGTAAGGGGGAGAAAGGATTCGGGAGCGAAGGAACCGGAATCGGGCTATATCTCGTCCACACGCTGGTCGAAAGCTACGGCGGTGCAGTCTGGATTGAAGATGGCGAGCAGTTCGATGGATTCGATGATACAGCTATCGATGGTGAGGAATTCGATGGCGCTGTGTTTCGCGTCAAACTCGAGAAGGCACCCTGAGCCCACACTGTGAGCGTCTTTTTGTTCCTCGATAAATAACCAGCATATCAATGACACACGGAAAGAGTGGCGATGGGGGTGCCATCCCGGTTTCCGGCGCAATCGATGCACACGTTCATGTGATGCCCGAACGACTGCTCGAAGCCGTCCGCGAGTCGCTCACCGCTGCCGTCGGCTGGGAGTTTGACCACCCCACCAGACGGGAGGCAATCGAGAACGTCCTCCGTCAACACGGGATTGAGCGCTATATTACCCTTCCATACGCGCACAAACCCGGTATTGCCTCTGACCTGAATAACTGGGTGTGCGCGCAGGCACGGCAGTCGGATATGTGTCTTCCATTTGCGACGGTCCACCCTGCCGACGATGTTGGACAAGTCGTCCGGGAAGCCTTCGAAAACGGCGCTTGCGGGCTCAAATTCCAGTGTCCTGTACAGGAAGTCTCTCCCGAAGACCCGCGGCTCGACCCGGCGTATGAATGCTGTATCGAGTTTGACTGTCCTGTCTTACATCACGCGGGTACCGCACCGATGTTCGAGGATAGCCAACACGTCGGAATCGAGCGATTTACTGCCTTCCGCGAGCGGTTTCCGGACGTCCGTGCCTGCTGTGCACATATGGGAACCTTCGAACACGAGGCGTTCATCGAGGTGGCCCGAGACGACGAAAACGTCTTTTTGGATACCAGCTTTGCGATGGCGGAAGTCCCTGATAGCGACCTCGCATTCACGCCTGCTTCCATCGATGACCGCGTCTTTGAGGACCTTGCCGGCCAGATTCTGTATGGTTCGGATTACCCGAACCTGCCTCATACCTACAGACAGGAGTACGCGGGTCTCGTGAATCGGGAGCTTTCGAATGAGGCACAACAGTCGCTGTTTCGCGGTGCTACAGAACAATTTCTCGGTGACGGCTATACCAGTCGACCGAAGCTGTGAAATATTCGTCACCACCAGCTCTGCGTGCGAACTATACTAGCCATTGAAAGTCAATGCACACCGATCGCACGAAGGCTGTGCGATCGGTGTGTAAATCGTTTCAATTGTTACTATAGCAATTGTTCCGTCGACCGGTATCACTCGTTCCGCTCGTCGCAACCATTAGGATGCCCGCCGCCCACTGTTCGGATATGACTTTACGCAGTCCACCAATTGAACACGAGACGAAAGCGACGGATTTCGGCGGATGGGAGATGCCCGTCGAGTTCGACTCTATCCGGGCCGAACACGAGGCCGTCCGCGAGCGTGTCGGCAAGTTTGATGTCTCACATATGGGGCAGATAACGGTCAGCGGTTCGGATGCCCAACGCCTGATGCAACGGCTTACGACTAACGACGTGACTGCACTTGACCCTGGCGAGGCCCAGTACGCTGGTATCACGGATGAAGATGGTATCCTCCTTGATGATACCGTTGTCTACCATCTCCCAGAAAGCGAGGGTGAGTATCTGTTCATCCCGAACGCGGGCCACGACGAGCAGATGCTTGACCGCTGGAACCGCTACCGGGAGGAGTGGGGTCTCGATGCGACGGTGACCAACCGGACGACGGAATACGGCATGATTGCCGTGCAGGGTCCTGACGCCCCTAACCTGCTTGGTGACCAGACCGACGTATCACTCAACAAACTCGGAAATTTCGAGGTCAGGACTGGTATGGTCGCCGGCGCGGACTGTCTGATTGCCCGGACAGGCTATACCGGGGAGAAGGGCTTTGAAGTACTCTGTCCGTGGGACACCACCCAGCAGGTCTGGGACGCACTCGACTGTCAGCCCTGCGGGCTTGGTGCGCGGGATACGCTTCGTCTCGAAATGGGCTTTCTCCTCTCGGGCGAGGAGTTCCATCCCGAAGAAAATCCGCGCAATCCCTACGAGGCTGGCATTGGTTTTGTCGTAAAGTTGGATACCGAATTTGTCGGAAGAGATGCATTGGAAGGCGTTGAAGCTGAAGGCCCTGAGGAGAAACTCGTTGGTATCATCCTGAGAGACCGAGGGATTCCGCGGAGCGGCTATACTATTACTTCGCCTGACGGCGAGGAGTTGGGGACGATTACCAGCGGGACGATGAGTCCGACGCTTGGCGAGCCAATCGGGCTTGCCTATCTTCCGGTTGAGTACGTGGGTGACAAACACCCCGTTCGTGTCGTTATCCGGGACGAACCGAAGAAAGCACATACGAGGACCACGCCATTTCTTTCATGAGCTTCGACGTACCACCTGACTGTCGATACCAGGAAAGTCACGAATGGGCCCGCCAGGAGAACGGAACTGTCCGTCTCGGTATCACGGACTTTGCACAGGATGAACTCGGCGACGTTGTCTTCGTCGAGGTGCCCGGACAGGGCGAATCCATCGAGCAAGGCGAGGAATTTGGGGTCATCGAGTCAATCAAAGCGGTTTCAGACCTCTATGCACCGATTTCAGGAACTATCGTCTCCACGAACGAGGAGCTTATCGACGTGCCAGAACTCGTCAACGAGGACCCATACGGCGACGGCTGGATGCTCGAAGTAGAGCCTGCGGATGAGAGCGAACTTGATGCGTTGCTCTCCCCCGAAGAATACGAGAACCAGATAGCGTAGTTTCCAGCCTCGGGCTAGCGATAATAAACCCGCTCAACCTTTCGCTTTTCACAGAGATAACAGGATTTCTTGACGAGGATGATATCATCAAATTCCTCGGTTGTCCGAACCCAGTTATGAACACCGAGCCGACACCGAGTCCGCAGATACCGTTTCACGAGTGATTCGGGAATCGAGTTGTGGTGTGTTGCGGTTTTCATACGCTGTGTTCGTGTGAGCGAGTACCGACCTGACTGAGCCTCCGTTGGCTCATCAACCCATTCACTAACTTTCTGTACCGTATACTACCGCTTGGAGGAAAATAACGTTCACTCTATCCATCAACTATATTTCCAGATTGGGTGATACTACTCTCACTGCTCGACGACGTAACCCGTGGTCTCGACGGTTCGGTCACGCTGGAGACAGATAGTTACGATACTCCCCTGTGGGTCGTTTTCGGCAAATTCGAGTGTCCCACCGCTCTGTCGAACGAGCCAGTAGACGAGCCAGAGCCCGAGTCCGCTGCCGTGATACAGCTGGTCGATTTCTGTCCCAGTTTCGAGCATTTTCTGCTCCGACTCGGGGATTCCTGGCCCGGTGTCGGAGACTGTAATCGAAACGTGGTCGTCAATCATGGTTACCGAGACGGTGATCTCGACGGATTCATCGCTATGGACGATGGCATTTTCCATCAGCTCGACGAGCGCGGCACGGAGTCGCTCGGTCGCAATGACGGTGACGGAGTCCGGAAGGTCCGTCTTGATGGTGGCGTCCGGATAGTTGGTTCGGACATCTGTACAGGCACGTTCAACGAGTTCGACGGCATCACACTCACGCCGTCGGACGTCCTCTGCAAGCACCGCTGCAATATCTCGTTCTTTGCGGGCAGTTTGCAGGATATCGTCGGTTTTTTTCATAATTTTCTCTGTCTCCTGTTCGTGTGTGCCTGCTTCTCGAATCTGTTCGGTATAACTGGTGATAACACTCAGGTCGTTCTGGAGGTTGTGCCGAAGTACGCGACTCAACACACGGAAATGCTGCTGGCGCTCTTCCCGTCCAGTGACGTCGGTCTGGATAGCGACGAAGGCGGTTACCTCGCCATCTTCCGTAATCGGTGCAATCGTCTGGTCAGCGTGGTATCGTTCACCCGACTGCCGTTGATTGATAACACGCGCTCGCCAGACATCGCCGGCAGTAATCGTCTTCCAGAGGTCCCGATAATAATCTTCATCATGCTCTCCAGACTGAAACAGCCGTGGATTCTCTCCGAGGACATCCGCCTCAGCGTACCCAGTCATCGCCTCGAACGCAGGATTAACATACTCGATAGTTCCGTCACTGTCAGTGATGAAAATGGCGTGTGGCGTCGCTTCGATACCTCGACGAAGCTGTTTGAGATTCCGTTCGCGCTGTTTGCGCTCGGTGATATCACGGCCGATGCCGGCAACTGCCAGTGACCTGCGTTCGTCCGGGAGCGGTGTGGCGGTAAACTCGTAGGGAATCAACTCGCCTGCCTTCGTTTTTAACTTGACCTCGTACGTTATGGGGGCCTTTCCATCGAGAACGCTTGCAATCACGTCGGCGAGGTGAGATTGTTGGTCACCAGCTATCAACGTCGTTATCGATTTTCCTGATAGCTCATCGCCATCGTAGCCGCTGACTGTTTCGAGGGGGTCGTTCCACCGCTGTAAACGGCCTCGTTCGTCGATAATATAGAAAATATCATCGAGTGTATTCAGTACGTTTGCAGAGAAGGCCCGCTCGCGTTCGAGTGCTTTTTCGTGTCGCCTCCGTTCGGTGATATCGTGAATAATCGAAAACAGGAGTTCGCCGCCATCGAGCTCTACCGGTGAGGAGTACACTTCGACCGGCCGAACCTCTCCGGAGGCGAGTTCGTGTTCAAACCGAAAGTGTGTCCGGTTTTCTTCCTGTGCACGCTCTCGTTCTTTTGCAACCGCTTCGTCGCTGCGGCAGTTGATAGCCTGAATCGGCATCGTTGTCAACGTATCGCGACTGTAGCCGTAGAACTCGACCGCAGCGGCGTTTGCGTTCTCTATCAGGCCCGTCTCCGGGTCGATAAGCAACATCGGGGCGCTGTGGCGCTCAAATGCGTGATAAAATCGCCGGTCACCGCGGGGGCACGTATCGTTCGTTACCGGATTGTGCTCTTCAAACAGGACAAGTGCCCCAGTACACGTTCCGTTTTCGGTGAGTGCGTTGACGCGAGCGGTGTATCGCTGACGGGTTTGTCCGTTATCGAAAACGACTGGCACACGGTCAGTTGCTGACGATTCGTTTTCTTGGGTGCAGACGCTTGTAATCGCCTCTGCAAGCGCTGTGTGTTCAGAACTGGTCGCATCTTTCATTGCTTCCCAGTCATTTCCAATCAGGCTATCTCGACTTGCACCGAACAGCGAACAGCAGGAATCTGACACATAACTGACAGTACCATCGCTATCCACGGCGAACGCAGGATATGGTAACGACTGGATGACCGCTTCTGGGGAACTGCCTGACACTGGCGAATCTATCTGCTGCATAGATAAAAACTGAGCGGCGATTTTTCGAATTCAATAACGAAAACCGGCAGCCTATATTGTCGGACAGCATACATCAGCTGTGGAACTGCATATTAGATACGAAGGGGATGACGACCCAGATAAATGCACTGCTCGGCGACTTGCCAAATTCGGCCATGCCGAGTTACACTCGTCTGCTCGGGCAACGCCGTACGGCATCGTCCTCAACCCGTTCGCAGAACAAGCCCTTTCACCGGCCGACCGTGCCGAAACCGACCGCATCGTTGCACTCGATTGCTCATGGGAAACAGCAAAACAGGAGGCGTTTGACCTCGCTGGTGTGCATCGGGCGCTTCCGTTCCTTGTCGCCAGCAACCCTGTTAATTATGGGACGCCGTTTCAGCTGAACACGCTTGAAGCTCTTGCGGGCGCACTTGTTATCTTGGGAGAACGCGAGCAAGCCGAGGAGATTTGTTCGACTGTTCGATGGGGCGAGACGTTCCTGGAGTTGAATGCCGAACCCCTCCAGCGGTACAGCGAGTGTACGGATTCGAGCGAGGTCGTGGCCGTTCAGGAGGAGTATTTGGCCGCTGAGGAGTGAACGCATTTAACCGTGTTGGTATTTTTAGGATTGCCTAAAAAACGATGGATATATATGTTTTAGGGTGACCTAAAACTAGATATGCAAGAAGATTCACGACGAGATGGCCAGGTTGGAACCACAGGACGCCGAACGTTTCTCGCAGCAACTGGCCTCGCGGCTGCAAGCATGGTGGGGCTCGCTGGCTGTCTGGGTGACAGCCGCACCAGCGACCCGGTCGCTGGTGAAGACCCAATGGAAACAGCAGTCAGCGGCGAGGTACTCTCCTGGGATGACCTCGGTGACCTCGAAGGCACTGTCACCATCTACTCTGGCCGAACGAGCGACCAGATTGAGCCGGTATTCGATGCACTCGAAGACGAATACGACGACCTTACTGTCCAAGTCGACTGGGGTGGCAACGACGACCAGGTGAACCAGCTTATTGAGGAAGGTGACTCCCCACAGGCTGATCTCATGTACTCACAAGACCCTGGCGCACTCGCTGCACTCCATGATGAGGGACTTCTTCAGGAACTCCCCGAGGATGTTGTCGATGCGGTTCCTGAAATCTACCGTGAGCCAGACGGTTACTGGACTGGTGTGACTGGTCGAGTTCGGTCAGTCATGTACAACAACGAACGGCTCGTCGAGGAAACGGCATTTGAGAGCGGCGACGACCTTCCGACCGATATTCTCGATTACGCAACAGACGAGCGGCTACAAGGTATCATCTCTACCCGGCCAAACTCGGGCACCTTCCGTGGGTTCATTCAGGCCATGGTCGAACGGAAAGGCGAGGATGTTACGCGTGACTGGGTGAGCGATATGGTCGAAAAACAGGATATAGAGCCGTTCACAAGCGGCTCCGACCAGGCCGAAGCTATCAACCGCGGTGGGGATGACGACCCAATCGTGGCGCTTGGAAACAGCTACTATGCGGCTCGTATCCTCAACGAGGACTCCGATGCGCCGATTCGCGTGACATTCACGGAAGGCGACGCTGGGTCGTTGTTCAGTATCGCAGGTATCGGCATCACACAGCAGACGGGTGACCCCGAACTCGTCGGCGAATTCATCCGTCACCTGTTCGCCAAGGAGGGACAGGAGTTCATGATGGAAGCAAACGGCGAGTATCCGGTTGTTGAGGGTATCGACTACGTTGGAGACCTTCCAGACCTCGAAGAGCTCAACCCACCGACGTTCGATATTAGCCAGTTTGATATGGAGCTCCAGGACGCTGCCGACCTCATTGTTGACGCAGGCATGGAGGTCTAGGCGTCACAAGTAAGAATCATGGGACGCTTTCGCTGTGACCCGTGTATCAACGAGTTCAAAGGCACGGACCGCAAATCAGTGGCATAACAAAGGCCTGTTGCCGAACCGATTATGAGACAGCTATCGAATACACTCCGCCTCGGACAGAACATTCGGGAGTCAGTAGAGCGGTTCTGGCAGGCTGACCGCTCGACACAGGGACTGGCTATCGCAAGCGCAATCGTTGCGCTTCTTGTCGTACTTCCAATGTTCTGGTTGGTCTGGCGAGCATTCGAGGTCGAGCCAGCACGTGCTTACAGTCTCGTTGTTTCCTGGGGGACAGCCGAGATTATGCTCAACAGTATCGTGTTGATGCTGGCAGTGACGCTGTTTTCCATTTTGCTTGGCGTTCCGCTTGCGTTCCTGACGACCCGAACTGACCTACCGTTTCCCCGCTTTTGGACTGTCGTCGCTGCCCTCCCGCTTGTCATCCCGAGCTATATCGGTGCTATTGCCTTCGTCGGCATGTTCGGCTCCGGTGGCGAAATCGAATCGATATTCGGGATGACTATTCCGCGTATTGACGGGCTTTCGGGGTCCATTTTCATCATCACGCTGTATACGTACCCGTACGTCTTTCTCACAACGAGAGCGGCGCTACTCTCGATGGATGCCTCGCTGACCGATGCGGCACGAACGCTCAACGAAGATTGGTTCGGCGCGTTCCGTCGAGTGACACTGCCGCAAATCCGGCCCGGTGTTGCCGCCGGGGCGCTACTTGCGGCGCTCTATGCCATTTCGGATTTTGGGACGCCTGCGTTCATGCGCACGTCAGTGTTCACAAGCGCTATTTATCGCGAGTTCAACAACTTCTCCTCGGAGTATGCCGCCCTCCTTGCGTTGCAGTTGATCGCTATTATCGCAGTTATTCTCGTCATCGAGGCCGGTATCGGCCGTGACGAGGATGCAAGCGGCGGCAGCGGTGAGGGGTCGACTATCAGACTCGGACTCTGGAAGTGGCCTGCCATGGCTTCCGTTTCTCTCATCGGAATTATCACGATGGTCGTCCCGGTGGCAATTTTCACCCGGTGGCTGTTCGTCAGCGAGGGAACGACAATCTCTCGGCTGGAATTCGACCCAATCTTTGCCTACCACTCCGTCAGGCTGGCACTGCTCGCCGCGTTTTTCGCCTGCCTGTTCGCCCTCCCTGTTGCCTACTACTCGGCGCGAAAGAACACGACCGTCTCCCGACTCCTCGAACGCGCAACCTACATCGGCTGGGGGGTTCCTGGTGTCGTTATCGGACTCGCGCTTGTGTTTCTTGGCACGCGAACCCTCCCATTCTCTTACCGGAGTACGATTGCGGTGCTCGTGTTCGCCTACGTTATTCGCTTCCTCCCACAGGCGGTTGGGACCGTTCGGTCATCCGTCTTGCAGGTGAATGACAACACTATCGAGGCGGCTCGAACGCTCAATGCAGGCCGGCTTGAGACGTTCCGCCGCATTACGCTCCCGTTGATTGCACCAGGGGTCATCGCTGGCGCGATACTTGTCTTTTTGACGACGATGAAAGAACTCCCGATGACGCTGATGCTTCAGCCGTTTGGAACCGATACGCTGGTCATTATTATCTGGGAGGCACAGGATGCGCTTGCGTACCGGTATGCAGCAATTCCGGCGCTGCTGTTAATTCTAATTTCCGGGCTGTCGATGCTCGTGTTGCTCTTTCAGGAAGATTCAGACCTAACGTAACCGAATAATTAGTCGTCGTCAGCCTGTGCCGCCGCGGTTTCAGCCTGGTTTTCCACGGATTCGAGATACTCATCAGCATCGAGCGCGGCCTGACAGCCCATTCCGCCGGCGGTGATTGCTTGCTGATAATGGTGGTCAACGACATCGCCGGCCCCGAAAATCCCTTCGACGCCGGTTTTCGTCTGCCCGCCACCGTCTCCACCCACGGTTTTCAGATAGCCAGTGTCGTCCATCTCGACGCCGGTTCCTTCCAGATACCCCGTGTTTGGCGTGTGACCAATCGCAAAGAAGACTGCACCCATCTCCATCTCGAACTGCTCGGTTTCGGGGTCGTCCAGCTTTTCTGAGGGATAGCCCTCATCGTTGCGAGCCAGCGTCACCGATTCGACGCCATCCTCGGGAGAGCCGTGAATCTCGAGCAATTCCGTATTCCGCATAATCTCTACCTCGCCGGCGTCTGCTTTCTCTTCGATGCGGTCGACCCAGTAGGCTTCGGCGCGGAAGTTCTCGCGGCGGTGGGCGAGATAGACCGTATCGGCGAACTTCGTCAGGAAGTTAGCCTCTTCAAGCGCGGCGTCGCCGCCGCCGACGACCAGCATATCCTCGCCGCGGAAAAAGGCCCCGTCACAGGTCGCACAGGTCGAGAGGCCGTAGCCCATCAGTTCCTCCTCGCCGGGGATACCGAGCGTTCGTGCGCTGGCACCGGAGGCTGCGATGAAGGCATCTGTGGTGTAGACGGTTCCGTTCGAGAGTTCGACGCGGATGGTTCCGTCATCCTGTTTCTCTACGTCCTCGACGATACCGTGGTCCAGGTCGGCACCAAACTGTGTCGCCTGGTCTTTCATCTGCTGGATGAGGTCGGGGCCGCTAATTCCGTCGGGAAAGCCGGGATAATTTGCGACATCCGTCGTCAGTGTTAGCTGTCCACCTGGCTCGTCACCTTCGAGGACGAGTGGGTCGTTGTTTGCTCGGCCAGCATAAATGGCGGCGGTCAGTCCGGCAATTCCTGTCCCTGCAATAATGAGTTGTCGATGGTCCTCCGCTTCGGTCATATACGGTCATTGGCCTGTCGGCCGTTTGTAGATTGCGCTGTTGTGCGAGGTGTGGGCACAACTGCGCTGGTGGAAATTCACGCCGCAAGAGATAGAGGGCAAAAATCAACGAACGACAGCACCAGGAGACGCTCTCCTCGGTCAGCCGAGGATGTATCGCAGCTTGGGGAATCGCTCGACGAGTGGTTCGCCGCCGACGTTCAGTTGCTCGATGTAGGCATCAGCGCCGAGGATTCGGCCTGCTGCCAGCGCACCGAGCGTCAGGAAGACGATGGCGTAGATGAGCGTCGAATCGAACGCTGCCAGCCACTGTCCTTCCATCCCGCCGAGGTAGAAGGCGAACATCTGGAGTGCGCCACCGAGGGCGGCCAGTCGGACGAGGCCGCCGACGATGAGTGCAACGCCGATGAGCACCTGTGTCAGTGGGATGATGACGTTAACGACGTCCATCAGTGCAGCATTTGCGGCCATCGCACCGTAGAGACCGCTGACTGGGCTGGCCGCGTCGACGTTTCCGAGGTAGCCGGCCGCATTGAACGCATCACCGCCTGGGACGAAGGCATATTTGCCAAGTCCGGCGAACAGTATCATTCCGCCCATTACCACACGGAGCAAGACGACGAACAGCGCACTCAGCGAGTGAGGCTTCCCGTGAAGCGTCACATTTCCGACGCGCGTTTCTAACCGGTTTTCGTTTTCAAGTGCCATTGTGTTTCACCTTATGGTTGAATATTGTACATTCTATAACTTAATACCCTCCAGAATTCTACAATGTTAAGAAACACTCGAATTTCCACCTTCTATATGGGTGTATTTATATAGTTTATAATGGTCTATCATGCCTACATTTAACAATTGGTCAAGCTAGACCTGTACTCAGTACCGACCGCCATCGCTGAAGTGTCTGGCCGACCTATTAGGGTCCATGACGGATGACCGTCCACAGATTCGTCGGGAATCGGAGATTGCATATGAATCAGTCGATGCAGCAGAGGGACTGGAAAAAGGGGTCTTGCTCGATGAGACACACGGCACCTCAAACCTTGCATTGCGTCGATTCACGCTTGCACCGGGTGGGAGCGTCCCGAAACACACCAACGAGATTGAACACGAGCAGTACGTGCTTGCGGGGGAGTACACCGTCGGTATTGAGGGAACGGAACTGACTGTGAGCGCTGGCGATTCGATACATATCCCCGCAGGTGCCGTTCACTGGTACCAGAACGACGGCGACGAGGAGGGTGCGTTCATCTGTGCAGTCCCACTCGGTGACGACGATATCGACCTCATTGAGTGACCACTGGTGCATTTGCAAACCGAAAGCATTCCGTATGCAGCCTCCTAATGCGTCATATACATGGGTGGAGATGAAGGCAGTCCATACGCGCCTCACACGCCGGAGGAGACAGACGCAATGCTGGCCGCACTCGGAGTCGAACGCGAGACCGACCTGTTCGACATTCCCGAGTCGGTTCGGTTCGACGGCGAGTTCGGTATCCCACAGCGGACCGAGCAACGGACCCTCCAGGAACTAACGCAGACGCTCACCGAAAACGACGACCTCACCGAATTTCTCGGTCGCGGTCACTACGACCACTATGTTCCATCGCTGGTCAACCATCTGGCCGACCGGCAGGAGTTTCTCACCTCCTACACGCAGTACCAGCCGGAAATCGCACAGGGATTCCTGCAGGTGCTGTTCGAGTACCAGTCGATGCTCGTCGAGTTGACTGGACTTGAGATTGCAAACTGCTCACTGTACGATGCGGCGACAGCGCTGGGTGAGACGGCGACGCTCGCAACGCGTGTCCGAGAAACCAGCGGTGACCGAGTTCTCGTCCCCGAACAGATGCATCCGGGTCGCCGAGGCGTTCTCGAAAACTACGCCGCGGGTGCTGGACTCACGGTTGAGTCCTACCCAATGGGCGACGGCGCTGTTGACGTCACTGCGCTTGCTGAGCTGTTTGACGACGACGTTATCATGTGTTATGCGGCAAACCCGACGGTTCGTGGCGTTATCGAGGAATCACTGGCCGAGATTGGCGAGTTGACGACGGACCACGACGCCCTGTTCTGTCTGGGTTCTGACCCGCTTGCGCTGGCAATCCTCGAAGAACCGGCTGCTGTCGGGGCTGATGTCGTCATCGGCGATGCCGCGACGCTGGGCGTCGGCGCTGCCTACGGAATGGGCCTCGGGATGTTCGCCACGCGCGAGGCCTATCTCCGGCAGGTACCGGGCCGACTCGTCGGTGCAAGCGAGGACGCAGACGGGGTGCGTGCGTTCACGCTGACGCTCCAGACCCGCGAACAACACATCCGGCGTGAACGAGCCA
>LKNH01000038.1 GCA_001564135.1 Halobacteriaceae archaeon Tc-Br11_E2g27
CCCATGCAGACGATAACGTCGTGTCCGGTGAGGTCGACCCCACCTTCCAACTGGTCGTACTCCTCGACGGTGATGTGGAACCAGTCATCGGGCAGGTCGATGTCGTGTTCGATACTCTCACCTTCTCGCTCGTGGTCCGGTTCCGGCAGGTCAAAGGTCCCGGGAATGACGCTTGCGCCCTGCGGATGGAAATCACGGAACGGCTTGTCGATACACAAAATTGTGGAGTACTCGAAGCCGGAGAAATCAGGCCGTGGCATGTGGAGAACTCGGTCAAACTCGATGCTATCACCCGGTTTTCCTGTCTTGGCTGGGTTCGAAATCATCGCCTCGTCGATATAGAGGTCGGAACAATCGGAGGCCAGCCCGGAATCGAGTTCACCCTGGACGAGTGCCGAAAGGTCACGGCCGTTGTTCGTCGCCGGGAAGATTGTGTATCGCGGCTCGTAGTAATCGCGGAACTCGACATCCCAGTCACGGCACATGTGACAGAAGATTTCAGTATACGGTTTGTGTCGGAACCGTTCGAGTTCGTCATCTTCGTGATAGAGGACGTAATCTGCGCCGTAGGCGATTGCTTCCTCAGCGAGGTCTGCTACGTCATCGCCGATGATGACCGCCACGACATCCTCAGGGTTGCCGTCCTCGTCACCACCGTATTTGTCGTTGTAGTCATCCATCAGCTCACGGGCTTTCCCAAGCATCTCCTTCGAGACGTCGATAAGTTCGTTTTGCTGGGTCTCACAGTAGACCCACATATCCCGATAGTGCTCGCCTTTGACGCCCTCGATATACTGTTTGTCCGCTGTTGGATGGTCGAGATTCGGATATTTTTCCTCCGGCGGGACGTACTCGAGTTCTTCGCCATCGCCGTCACCGCTTCCTTCGATAGATTCGATGCGACTTTCGAGCTGTGAGATAGCACCGCTTCGTTCCTTTCCGGTTTTTTCCTGCTCGATAAGCTCGCGCAGAAGGTCCGCATCGTCGACGCCACGGATGGCGTTTGCCAGCTCTGCAATCGTCATATCGCCAATATCGGCCTCGGAAAGGTCGACTTCCTCGTCTTCTTCTTCAAGCGTTTCGATACGACTCTCGATGAGCGTCTTGACTGGAGCGCGGTCCTCACCGTCTTCTTCCAGCGCAAGCATCTCTTTCAGTTCATCGACGTCGTCAATCTGGTTGACTTTCGGGCCAAGGTCGGCGATTTCGTGTTCAGTGGGGTCAAGTTCAACCATTGTTAGTCACCTGCCGCATACGGTTTGAGTTCTTCAAACACCGCTTCCATTCCCTCGTCGTCGTTCGGCGTAACCATCCTGGCCTCGCGTTCGGAGGGCCCCTTCGGAATCGGGTCCACGCCTGCGACAATCGTCGGTGAGCCATCCAGACCGATGAAATCAGGGTCAAGATTGAGCGCCTCGTGATTCCAGACCGTCACATCCTCGTCATAATCCAAGTTGGCCGCCCGCTCCTGTGTTTCCGTGCGAAGGTCCTTATATCGGAGACGGTGTTCCGCACGGTGGTAGTTCGCCTCGAACTCGGGGTCGGTGACGATAAACGCCGGCAGGTCAGCCTCGATTGTCTCAATTTCCTCGATATCACCCTCGACGAGTCGCTTTGCCCGGACTTTGCGGTTTTCCTCGTCGACTTCGAGCGAGATGACATGTGTAATGAGCGGTCTGTCCTCCATCTCGTCGTTGATGTCGATACACCAGTTGGTCTGCGGGCCAGTGTGACCGGTTTCCCCATCGGCCGTTTTGAATCCGGCAAATATTAGATCGACATCAGAGTCGAGTTTCTCGAGTCCAGTGGCAACGGTCATTGCTGTCGCCCACGTATCAGCAGCACCCATCTCCCGGTCGGAGAGCAAATAGAGGTCATCAGCGTAAATATCTGACATCCCTTCTTCAAGAATCTCCTTGTAGCCGGGCGGTCCCATGCTCATCAGCGAGACCGTGCCACCGTGTTTCACCTTCGTCTGTAACGCTGCGCGAAGCGCTATCTTGTCGTTGGGATTCATCACTGTCGGCGTCTTTCCACGTTCGAGATGTCCGTCTTCGTCGAAGGATACCTTTCCTTCGCGAAAGTCGGGGACTCCCTTGGTCAATGTAACCATGTGCATTTCTATCACTACCCTAGGTGACATGGGGTCGGTATAACCCCTAAACCTTTCGGCGAGAGTGATTTTCATACTACCGGACGTAAGCGTTTAAACCATCTCGCCACCCCGGGGTGGCGAGTATGTTTACGAAGTTACGTCCGGCAGTATCAGTAGACGAAAGAAGTGCCAGAATCAGATACGGCCCGCACGGCTTGGGTCGACGTCGATAGCATCGACCGGACACACATCAACGCAAAGCATGCAGTCGATACACTGTTCTTCGTGTGTTGGGTGTGCTTTGATTTCACTTTCCGGGTGACCGGGCGTGTCAACCCACTCGAAGACATCGACAGGGCAGTCTTCGAGACAGGCACCGTCGGCCAGACAGATGTCGAAATCCACAGCAACGTGCGTTCCGTGGATGCCCTGTTTTTCTTCGGTCAGGTCGTCGCCGTCGGGCGACCAGATTGCAACGCCGTCGTTATCTCCGATCTTTTCGTAATTTTGCTCAAACTCCGGGTCGATTGCCATTGGTATTATGTCTCACTCAGGGCGGCTACTTAAATCTTTGACCGGACACGATGACAGCAGTCCGTTTGACCGGAAATGGAGGATATCCAGAGTGGTGTCTCTCGCCGGAGGCTTTTCCTTCATAGAGACCCTTACCCAACTATGTCCTCTGACCCAGGCGGTTTCGACCAGGAGTTCACGCGATACGGTGACACACTGTTGGCCGTGTTATTCGCCGCTGCCATCCTCGTCGTGATTGTCGGCGTTCCACTATTCGGTATCGACCTCCAGATTAGTCCCGGTGCAATCGTTGCGCTGTTGTTCGTCGGCTTTGCCATCGTAACCGTCTTTTCGTCGGTGAAGATTGTCGAAGCGTATGACCAGAAAGCGCTAACCATCTTCGGGAAGTTCCGCGGTCTGCTTGACCCCGGAATCCACTTCGTCGTGCCGTTTGTCAACCGAACCTACCGGTTCGATATGCGAACGCAGACGCTTGATGTCCCCCGACAGGAAGCAATCACACGAGATAACTCGCCAGTGACTGCGGATGCCGTGGTGTATATCAAAGTGATGGACGCCGAGAAAGCGTTCCTTGAGGTTGATAACTACAAAAAGGCGGTCTCCAACCTCGCGCAGACTACCCTCCGTGCCGTGCTGGGTGATATGGAGCTTGACGATACGCTGAGCAAACGCCAACAAATCAACGCAAAAATTCGCAAGGAACTCGACGAGCCGACTGACGAGTGGGGAATCCGCGTCGAGAGCGTGGAGGTTCGAGAGGTTAATCCAAGTCAGGATGTCCAGCGCGCGATGGAGCAACAGACCTCTGCGGAGCGTCGTCGCCGTGCGATGATTCTCGAAGCACAGGGAGAGCGCCGCAGTGCCATCGAGACGGCACAGGGAGACAAACAGAGTAACATTATCCGCGCACAGGGAGAAAAGCAGAGTCAGATTCTCGAAGCGCAGGGTGATGCGCTGTCGACAGTGTTGCGAGCGAACGCTGCCGAATCGATGGGCGAGCGCGCTGTCATCGAGAAGGGAATGGATACGCTCGAGGCGATTGGTCAGGGCGAGTCCAACACCTTCGTCCTGCCACAGGAGTTGACGTCCCTTGTGAGTCGCTACGGTAAACACCTGCAGGGAAGCGACAGCAAAACGAACGGCCACGTGCTTGAAGCGCTTGATTTCGACGACGAAGCACGAAGCCTGCTTGGACTCGACAACATCGAGGAGATACTCGCACAGTTCGAGGATGAAACCCTCGATGCACCCGCGACAAGCGAGGGCGGTGAAGGCGAATCGGAGCTAAAGAGCGCAGAAGAAGTGTTGTCCGAAATCGACGAAGAAGAGCTTTGAAATCCTCCCCCGCGTGAACGGCGAGCCTTTCCCCTCGAATTCTCCGTAATACCCAGATAGCATCCGCACCTCTGGTGCGGTTCACTGAACGCGAGGCGAAGCCGAGCGTTCAGCCTTTTTAGCGTAGATTTTTGCCGCGAGTGGTGCCTCCGGCACCCGAGCGGCAAAAAGGTACTAACCAAGTGGTTTTTACCCGTTCACGCTGAACGCAGGAATATGAGCTTTGAAAAAGGAGACACAGTGTTGTTTTCGGACAAACACAGCGAATACGATGGCGAAGTTGGCGAGATTACACAGGTCGCAGAGACGATGTTCGGCGACGAAACCTATACCGTGAGTTTCGAGGATGGACAGGAAGCGGGGATTCCAGCGGATGCGCTGGAGGAAGCGCCGGACGAGGAAACTAACGAGGCGGAAGACGCTGAGGCGGAGTAAGACAGATGTCCTCGATTCCGTTTCATTATATCGACCTCCGGGCGTTTAGTTACGTCACGGAAGACGAACAGCGGGTCGAGGACGCACTCAGGCAGTTTCTCCCCGAAGAGTTCGAACTCGACCGCGCGACATCCGAAGGCCACTACGGCGACCGCATCCTGATTCTCTCCGCCCGTGTCGAAAAGGCACGAGGGATTCGAACCGTCCTCGAAGCGATTGGAGACCTCGCAGATGAGGAGTTTGCTCGTATCGAACGCGAACTTGAAGAGCGCGTCACCGAGAACTGCGAATTTTTCCTGACGCTTGATAAACAGGCCGCCTACGGTGGAGAGATTGCGCTGGGAGACGGTATTACCCTCCGCGGAAAGGTCGAAGCCTATCCCGCGAAAAAAGAACACGCACTCGATAACATCGAAGAAACGCTTTCGGACGTGAGTTAGATGTACGAGGGGGTCCACGCCCGGCCGGATGGCGATAGCACGGTCTCGCGGATGGCACTGGCCGCCAGCGAATACGGCTTTTCCGGTATCGTGGTTCGCAATCACGGCGACAATCCAGCCTCCTATGACCCCACCCAGATTGGTGAGAAATACGGCATCGACGTCGTTCCTGCCGTTGAGATTCGGGCATCAGACCCCTCGCGCGCCGGTGGGTTTGTTGGTGCACACCGTGACTCCCAGACCGTTGTCGTAGTCCATGGCGGAACCGCCGAACTCAACCGGTTTGCAGTTGAGCAACCTGCTGTCGACGTGCTCGCTCACCCGATGAAAGGAGAAGGCGATTTCAATCACGTGCTGGCCCAGCGCGCGGTCGAAAACGGCGTCCGTATCGAGTTTAACCTCGCACCAGCGCTCCGCTGGCAGGGTGGTCGTCGCGTGCAGGCGCTCCAGAAACTGCGAAAGCTCCACGAGATTGTCGAAACCTACGAGACACCGTATGTCGTGAGTGCAGACCCTCGCAATCATCTGCAACTGCGGTCGCCACGAGCGTTACAAGCAGTCGGCGAAACCATCGGCTTTACTGCTGTAGAGATTGCTGACGGGCTGGCCGAGTGGGGCGAGATTGCAGAGCGAAATCGCAAGCGACAGGACGATTCGTTCATCCAGCCGGGTGTCAAGCGGGTCGATTGCGAGGACGGAGTTACTCGTTGACGCGTTCCAGATACTCGTTAACGACAATCTGTCCTTTCGCGGTCAGTACCGGACCGTGCTGGCCTGATTCGATGAGGGCCTTGCTGTGTAAGGCCTGGAGAAGTTGTTTGGCGCGTTTGGGGTCGGTCTGGAGGACACTCGGCAACGAGACTTCCGTATCGCCGACGGTGTAAATTGTCGTCAGCGCCTCCGTTTCCTGCTCCGAGAGCGTGAGTTGGCGAAGCGAATCCAGAAGTGGCTGGTACTGCTGTCTGAGATAGCGACCCAGCAAAGAGAGTTTTCGCGCGGATTCGACAGCCGCAGCGGTCGTCATCGCCTCGCCATCGTTCATATGGCTGACGACGATAGCTGGCCGGTCAGTCCCATCGATTGGGCGCTGCTCGCGGCTGAAATCGATGACCGAATCGAGCGAAATGATGACAGGACCTTCTTCAGTATCAATTTTCACACAGTCGGTTTCCAGCGAGAGTAATCCCGCACAAAAGTCGGTATTGAGAACCCGACCACCGACTTTCTCTGGATGTTTGAGTTTGGTGTAGGTCCCGTTCAGGATTGCTTTGAATAGTACCGTCTGGAATTTATGTGCGGTACGTTCCGGTGCGGCAATGACAGCTGTCGTCCGTCGGCCCTGTTGCTCGTATGCAACCGTTACCGGTGTCCCCGGGAGCGGGTCGACAAACGGTGGGAGGGTATCGAGCGTGATGTCGAAAATCTGGTCGTGGGCGAGGATGATTTTGTCGTCTTCACTCTTGGCAATGACGAGCTGTGCCTCGTTGAGAAGAATGCGTGCTTTCGTCGGGTGCTCCCACTCGGTTTGTTCGACAGAAACGTGTGCAACGAAATCAGCAAGGACGGATGGCATGTCGGTCTGGTATCTACAAAAGAGGCGAGAAGCCTCTTGATACTGTCGACTGAATAACGAGTTCGCCGAGAAAAAGAGCCAAACACCTGCCGGACTCCGAAGCCTTTTGCTCGTCACCGACATAGAAAGAGCTAACAATGGGTATCGGTGGCTCAGACCTTTACAGACAACAGATTCTCGACCACTATCGAAACCCCCGGAACTACGGTGAAATCGAAGAGCCAACGCTCTCTCATACCGGGGAAAATCCGATGTGTGGCGACACCATCACGATGGATATCGTTCTTGATGATGACGAACAGCAAATCGAGCACGTGGCCTTCAGCGGCGACGGCTGTGCCATCTCACAGGCTTCCGCGTCGATGCTCTCCGAGAAGTTACAGGGCATGGATATCGACGAGTTGCAAGCAATGGACCGCGATACGGTCATCGACATGCTCGGCGTCGATATCTCGCCGATGCGAGTGAAATGTGCGGTACTCGCTGAAAAAGTCGCACAGGATGGCGTCGATATCTATCTCGGCGAGAAGGATATCGACAAGACAACGACTGAAGACTGACGATTCGTTTATTGCGGTAATTTTCGTGTCCCTATCACAGCGACTGCTGTCTCATAGCGTGTCTCATGCAGCTTGCTTTCCCATTGCGGTACAGACTCGCTCTCAGTGACTTCGCCCCAGCACGGAGTCTTCGGTGTTCGCGAAGACAACAAGTGCGGTAATCTCGTCTTCAACGTCGAAAAAGTCGTGTTCGAGCCCTTGCTCGACATAGAGCACGTCACCTTCCTCGATGGAGTACCGTTCGCTTCCGACGTGTGCCTTTCCAGAGCCGGAGATAATGTAGTACAGTTCGTCAGTTTTGTGCGGGGTTTTCGGTTCGGGGTTAGGATATCGAGCTAACTCCACGCTCAGTGAATCCTTGCTCAACACTTCCAGATAGTCCGTTTCTCCTGCTTCGAGTTCCTCAGCCAGGTCAGTTGTCGAGATGTGCGTCATTGCTTATATGACCATTCTCGCTCCAGGTCGAAGAACACGTTGATTTCTCACAAGCGTGCTAGCCATCCAGCCGTTCGATAACTTCCCGAATATCCGCATGCTCTTCGACAATATCCTTTATTTTCTCGCGTTCGCGGACGTCAGCAGCGGTCGCATCGTAGGCACGGACGTACTCTGCACGCGAGTGTTCGTCGAACGCATGCTTGATTGCAAAGTAGCCGTCGGGAACGACCGTCCCACAGACCTTACACTCGACGCGATTATGGTCGCGGGCCTGATGAACGATGAGGTCCTCAACGCGCTCGAACGGTTCGTTATCGTCGCCTTTGATATCGCACTCCCAGGGGGCCATTACCGAGAGGTGTCTCCCTGTGAATAAAACTGTTCTGTCGCTGTCTCCCGACGAAAGGCTGTCTGGGTCAATCGACCAACGGCCGATGTGCATTCGCTGCAACCAGCCCACAGGCAAGCACTGCCCCAGCCATGGTCACCGGCGGACCAAGCAATCCAAGCAGGGCAAACGGGGCAACAATCGCGTTGTACGACAGCGACAGCGCCGTATTCTGCCTGACACGACGGGTTGCTGCCCGAGAGAGTGCAAACGTCTCTGTGACCGCCGAGAGGTCATTAGTTACGAGCGCGATATCCGCGGCATCGGATGCAAGCGCCGTTCCGCTGCCCAGCGCAATCCCGAGGTCCGCAGTCGCCAGCGCCGGGGCGTCATTTGTCCCATCTCCCACCATCGTCACGTGGCCATCCGTCTGTAACTGCTCGATTGTCTCGATTTTCCCCTCCGGAGAGATATCAGCAAACACCTTATCTACTGCCTCGTGTGCGCCAAACCGCCGTGCTGCACGCTCATCATCGCCTGTCAAGATGATTAGTTCGACCCCTGTCTCGTCCAGCGTCGAAAAAACGGGTTCCCATTTCGGCCGGGATTCATCACCGAGGATAATGACACCATCAGCCGACCCATCCCGCCCGACGACGACCGGTAACTGTCCCGCCTCGCGCGCCCGCTGGACGTGCTGTTGCAGCGATGGACTGACATCCCAGCCATGGTCGGTAAACAGCGAGGGATGGCCAACAAGATGTAACTCCCCATCAAGCGTGCCACTAACGCCACGGGGATGGGTCTTGAACTCGCTTACTGCAGGCATCAGTGAATCGACCGGTTGATCTTCGACTGCGTTCTCACCGCCAGTTTGGTCCTGGTGGACAGCCCCAGTGGGTTGTGCACGAACAGCCTCGACAATCGCTGCGCCAGCAGGGTGACTTGCTCGTTGCTCTAGCGTTGCCGCAGCAAGCAACAACTCGTCGGAAATGTTCGCCTCAACAACCTGCATCTCCCCCGTTGTGAGCGTTCCCGTCTTGTCAAACACCACTGTATCCGTCTCAATCAGGCGTTCGAAGACCGTCTCATCGAAGACAACAATGCCGCGGCGGAGCGCCGCCTGTAGATTCGTCGCCACAGAAAGCGGCGTCGACAGCCCAAGGACCCACGGCGCAGTGACGAGGACGACCCCCAGCGAACCGAAGATGCCGGCAAGCAAACCACTCCCAGTAAGCACCTGCCACAGTCCAACAAGGACCGCAAGCAGACCAATTGCTGGGAGGAGAACGCCCGCAAGTCGGTCGGTCCGTCGTTGCAGACCGTGCGTTGCGCTCTGAAGTTGCCAGACGGCTGTCGTCAACCGGTCGATGCTGCTCGTCGGCGGGTCGCCAACCTCAACGATTGCTGCATCGGCGGTGACGACAGAGCCGCCGACGAGTTCATCCCCTGCGTTCTTTTCGACAGGGAGCGACTCACCTGTGATGATTGATTCGTCGACGGTACAGACACCCTCGGAAAGCGTGCCGTCGACCGGTACCCGTTCGCCCTGTTTGACAAGAATTTGGTCGCCAGGGAGCAGGTCCGACACCGCAACATCGAGCGTCCCACTGGGCAAGCACACGCGAGCGGATTCCGTCTGTGAGACCGTCAGCTCCGTCAGCGCATCCATCGCTCGCCGCTTGACTAGCGACTCGTAGAAAATTGCAGCGACAACACTCGCCGAAATAACGATAGCGAGGTCGAAATACAGGTCGATTCGACTGGCTCCAAGCGCGAGCGTGCTGTAGGCAAAGGCAACCAGAATCGTCACGGTCACGAGCAGGTCGCTCGTTACCTCCTGCGTCGCCAGACTCACATACGCACCCCGTAACAGCGGAAGCCCAGTGAAAAACACGACAACACCGGTCGTCAACAAAAACAAGGGTGCGAGCAAAATCCCACCGCCCTCAATGAATCCGCCGGCAAACAGCTCGGATGGCCGGCCGAGCAGTTCGAGAACCTGCTGAGGATAGAGGACTATCACGTAAGGTAACAGCAGAAACGTCCCAAAGAGCACCCCTGCGATATACCGATAGCCGAGTAAATCCTCCAGCACGCGGGTTTCTGGCGTTTCTCCAGCGTTCACCGTCGCTGTCGATTCGCCGCTTGTCTCCTCCCGAGAGAGCACCCGATAGCCAACAACCGCGAGCGCCGAGGTTATGATTTCCTCGTCGCAGACCGTTGGGTCGTATTCCACCCGGATGCTCTCAGTGACGTAGCTGGCGTTAGCCACGCTCACCCCATCTGTCGCCAGCGCTCGTTGTTCAAGAAAGGTCTCGCAGGTTGCGTTGTGCATCCCCGAGACGTGAAAGAACGCTTCCTCCAGTTTCCCGCTGGCCGTCTCGTCTTCCGGTTCGTTCACAACCCCGTCGGTCGATTCCTTCACAGCCTCGCCAGTCGTTCCTGTCGAACCCGTTCGGTTCTCATCTGGGAACTCGACCATTGCTGGGACTGTTCTGTGTCTTGTTTTGAAAGGAGCGACGAGCGTCGGAATCAACGACGATGCCACAGCATTACATCTGTCACTCCTGTTTACCGTACATATACACTCGCACGCGGCGTACAAATCAGGTTTGGATACGAGCGAGTCAGGTTGCGGACGAACGAGTGTATATGCCACAAAGACAGTCCCGAAAGCATTTGCCCACAGATACGAAAGCAACTGGTATGCGCGCAAAGCTTGATGTCGAAGACCTCCTGAAAATCGTCCTCGCCCTGGTGGCTGTCTGGCTCGTGTTGGGAATTCTTGGCCGGACACTCGACCTGTTGGGGACGTTGTTTAGCTCGCTGCTCGGTATCATGGGTGTCCTGATTATCGTTCTTGTCGTCCTCTGGTTCCTCGATTATATCTAAACGAAAGTCCGGTTCACGGAACGCTTATCCCGCTCCTTTTCATTTATTCGCGCGTGTACAGCCTGAACGTCCCCGTTCCAACACGTGTCGCTGCGCTGGCAAGCGACATCGCTCGGGAGATACCCGCCGCGAGGGCACGCGTGCGGGGCGAGCATACACTCAATATCAAACGCCTCAGCAACGGCGAGGGGCCAGCGTACAATCGACTCGAAACACAGGCACGGGAGATTATCGCCGGCCAGCCACCCTTCGAAGTTCGGATTGACGGTATCGAGTATTTCCCCAATGCCATCATCGGAACGACGCCAGTACTCTATCTCAGCGTCGAGTCGCCGGAACTGGTTGCCCTCCACCAACGACTTGCCGAGGTGTTCGAACCCATCGAAGGCATCGAAGGAGACGGATACACCCCACACGTCACCATCTCCCGTGGTGGTCCACAGGAAGCGGTTGAGCGCCTCACCGAACGAGAAATCGAACCAATCGAGTGGGTTGTCGACGAGTTAATCTTCTGGGATGCGACCCGGAGTCAGCCGGTGAGTTCGGTGTCGTTGCCAGCCTAGGCTGGTCATTCCCCAACGGTGTGAAATTTCGAAAGAACGTCATCGGGGACTGGATTTCGATACGTGAACGGCTCATCCTCACAGAGCTTTTCAAAGTCGCGGTCGGTCGTCAAAAGCACATCAGCGTCTGCTGTACGGGCAATGGCGAGATAAAAACAATCGTAGACGTCATGGTTTTTTTCGGCACTGATTTCGTACGCCTGCAGCACGGTATCTGGGGTAACTGTGATTGGTTCCATTGGGTACTGGAGCAACGAAGTCACTGCGTTTCGTGCATCGACCGTCGAGAAATCGAGGTCTTCGAGAATCCACTGGACGCGGAGCGGAAGATAGCCAAACATCAATAGCGTTTGTTCTCCCCGAAGCGCAGGAACAAGCTCATCGGCGATATATGGGTGGCCCGGATGGTCGTCGATGAGCTGAATCGCCAGCGCATTCACGTCTGGCAGCACCCGCATCAGTTCCCTCCGAAAGTCGCTTCGCCTGCATCCCGAAAGGCCTTATTCTCCCATTCCTCGGTGGATTTCCCGGATGAAACTGTCGTGAGTTCCGGAAGCTTTCGGACGAGCCGAATGTCCCCACCGTCTCTGACGACAGTGAAACTGGTTCCCCCCTCTATCTGTAGCTCCTCACGAAGCTCTTTTGGGATAGTTAATCGACCCCGCTCGTTGACCTCCACCTCGCCGTAATCCGTGTCTGTGTCTGTCTCGCTCATATTCACCACAGTATAGTCAAACGTAGTCTATCACCAAATATTTTGGTGATTGGAAAAGTTCGCTGTAGTAATTCACCGCCGACTGCACGAGCCTTTTATTCCGAATGCAACCAAACAGACAAATATGATTACAGGCTCGGAGATGGCGGTCGTGGATGCGAACGCCGAAGCGCTCGGTGTCCCGCGAAAACAGCTGATGGAATCGAGCGGGAACGCCATTGCACGGGTCGTCCGTGAACTGGCCGACCCCGGTGAGACCGTCACGGTTGTCGCTGGCCGCGGAAACAACGGCGGCGATGCGTTCGTTGCCGCCCGATTCCTCGATGAGTACAACCTGCGGATACAGCTCCTTGGCCGCGCCGAGACAATCACAACCGACATTGCTCGGGAGAACTGGAAGGCGCTTCAGCAGGCTGAGTATCCGACCGAGGAGATTCGTGACTCGACACAGGCCGGCTTCGACGACCCGGACCTCATCGTCGATGCGATGCTCGGGACCGGAATTACGGGGGCACTCAGAGAACCTGCCGCGACAGTAGCCCGCGAAATGAACGCCGCAGACGCGTCTGTGCTTGCCGTCGATGTGCCCTCGGGCCTGGATGCCGAAACGGGGACGCTCGCAGAGACAGCCGTGGATGCCGACCACGTTGTCACCTTCCACGACACGAAACCGGGACTCTCCGACCTCGGCATCCCAGTGACGGTCGCAGAGATTGGAATTCCGGCTGCCGCGGAGACATTCGTCGAATCGGGCGACTTGCAGCGACTCGACAGAGACCACGACTCACACAAGGGAGAAAACGGCGAAGTGCTGGTTCTCGGTGGTGGCCCCTACACCGGCGCACCGGCGCTTTCCGCACAGGCTGCCTTGCGTGCCGGCGCTGACCTCGTCCGCGTTGCGTGCCCCAGCAGTGTCGCCCGAGAGATTCAGGGCTACAGCGAGAACCTCATCCTCCGGCCCTTTGACGGGCCACAGTTCGCACCAGCCCACGTCGAACAGATGCTTACACTCGCCGAATCCAACGACGTGCTGGTATTTGGGCCAGGGTTGGGTGCAAGCGATGCCAGCCTTGATGCGGCAGTCTCATTGCTCGAACGGTTCGAGGGTATCGCTGTCGTGGATGCCGACCCACTCCAGCGTGTCCCCGATATCGAGACGGATGCAACGCTCATCTGTACGCCTCATCAGGGCGAACTCCAGAAGATGGGCGGACCACAGGCAACGGAGTGGCGCGAGCGCCAAAAAGCGGTCGAGACATTTGCTGCGGACCTCGGTCAGACGCTGCTGGTCAAAGGCCCATACGACGTCATTTCGAATGGCGACCGAACACGGGTTAACCGCACCGGCAATCCCGGCATGACCGTCGGCGGCACCGGTGATGTGCTTGCTGGCGTCACCGGCGCACTGGCCGCGCAACTGTCGCCAGTTCATGCTGCATCGGTTGGGGCGTACGTGACTGGTCGCGCTGGGGATTTCGCTGCGGAACAGAACGGAAACGGACTCGTTGCGACTGATTTACTGGCGTTGATTCCTCACGCAATGCAACGGCCGTAATCAGTTTGCTCCGTTAGTCAGGAGCAACCCTACCTCGTTGCCGGTTGGCCCACCCGTCTCAAAGACGAACCGTGCACCGCCATCCTCACTGTCTTCAATCCGG
>LKNH01000039.1 GCA_001564135.1 Halobacteriaceae archaeon Tc-Br11_E2g27
CACCTGCTTCCCGGGATGATTGATGTCCACGTTCATTTTCGACAGCCGGGCTTCGGCCACAAAGAGACGTGGGAATCCGGGTCGAAAAGCGCAGCAGCGGGTGGTGTTACAACCGTTGTCGACCAGCCGAACACCGAACCACCGACAATCGACCGTGAAGCATTCGAACAAAAGGCCGAACTCGCGTCGGAATCGGTCATCGACTTTGGCATCAACGGCGGCGTCACGGCTGACTGGGACCCTGAATCGCTCCTTTCCTGTCCGCTCTTTGCCCTTGGCGAGGTCTTCTTGGCCGATTCCACTGGCGAAATGGGTATCGAGACGGAGCTCTTTGCTGATGCACTCTCTGAAGCCGACGCACACGACGTTCCTGTGACGGTCCATGCGGAGGATGCAACGCTGTTCGACGAGAGTGCAAAAGAGCGAGAGGACGCGGATGCGTGGAGTGCATTCCGTGCGGCCGAGGCGGAGGCTGCAGCGGTTGAGCTTGCCTGTGAACTTGCTCAAGAGCAGGAGACCACGATTCACATCGCGCACACGAGTACGCCGGAGGCGGTCGAGATTGCAGCAGAAACCGGGATGACCTGTGAGGTGACACCGCATCATCTGTTTCTCTCACGCGATGACCTCGACGAACTGGGAACACACGGCCGGATGAACCCGCCGCTACGCAGCGAAGCCCGTCGCGAGAAACTCTTTGAGCAGGTTGCAGACGGAACAGTCGATATGATTGCGACTGACCATGCACCCCACACGCTGGCTGAAAAGGACGCAAGCATCTGGGAGGCCCCGAGTGGCGTTCCCGGTGTCGAGACAGTGTTACCCTTGCTGCTTGCCGAAGTAACGCAAGGAAATCTGACGCTTGAGCGGGTCGTTGAGCTAACCGCGACAAACCCAGCGGACGCCTTCGGTATCGAGGGGAAAGGAGCAATTGCAGAAGGGTACGATGCAGACCTCGTTCTTGTTGACCTTGACACGACTGAACCAATCGAGGCTGATTCGCTCCATACCAACTGTGAATGGACGCCATTTGAGGGCTGGGATGCAGTGTTCCCCGAGCGGACGTTACTCCGCGGTGAAATCGTCTACGACCGTGACACCGATTCCTTTGGTGACGCCAGCGGCGAGAACGTCCGTTCGTAGTTCGGTTAAGCGGTAGTTTATTGTATTGGGCGATAAAAACAATACTGTCTTATGACCACTGGCTCTGACGCCATCGAACACCTTGGTATCGTCCTCGAAACGAACGACCCGGAACGCGCGTGGAATGCGTTTCGGCTGGGGATTACCGCCCTCGATGACGGCCATGAGGTGTCGGTGTTCTTGTTGGGGGCGGGTGTCGAGACAGAACAGATTCGAGATGAGGAGTTTCCGGTGCGTGACCGTATGGAGGCCTTTGAGGCAGCTGGTGGCGAACTGTTGGCCTGTGGGACTTGTCTTGAGATGCGCCAGGAAGAAAACGAAGTCTGCCCAATCTCGACGATGTCCGACTTACTTGAGGTTGTCACCACGGCAGACCGCGTGCTGACAATCGGATAAGCCGTGTTCTGTTGGCGTGGGCCGTTACTGCAACCCGTCCAGTCGCAACTCGAAGGCAGAAACCGGCACTTCGAGGTCGTGTTCGACGAGTACGCTTGGATGTAGTTCACCAATCACACCAACGCTCTTACCGTCGAGGACGACTTCGGCAGCACGCCCTGAAATAAACGACGGATGTTCAGTCGGTGGAGTTTCGAGGTCTTTCTCGAACGAGCGTGCAAGGATTTGCAGGCGCGCACGTGCCTCCTCATAGGAGGCCTCGGGTTCAGCGATTGCTGCCGCAATCGTTCGGTGTTCTGCAACGTTCGTGTTCTCGTTTTCATCAACCACGGCAGCCAGCCCAATCTCGGCAAGCTGTTGTGGGTACTGACGGTGCGTGTTGTTTTCGAGCACCTGCATAAGCGACGGGAGGCCCCACGTCCGGAGAATTGTGTACTCCTCGCTGTAGGCTTCGAGGATTGTAACTGGGTCGCCACCACCGACGACCTCATCGTCGGGAGCAACGTTCATCCGCTCGAAGTTCTCTGCCTCGTTGGTCATGTAGAAGTTGAGCAGGTCCTCGAAACCGAGGCCAACAAGGGTGTCGCGTGCGGCATCTTCGAGCCGTGAGCGGTCGTGACGGCCACCGACGGTCGAAACGTCCGGGTAGCGTGGCTCGAGTTCGTTAAAGCCGTAGGCCCGCCCAATGTCGTCGATGATATCGATTGGGTGCAGGACATCAACGCGATACGGTGGGACCTCGACCTCGTAGACCTCGCCCGCTGTGGTCTCCTCATCCTGTGTCGAGAGGCCGGAGCGCTCGATGCAGTCGATGGCTTCTGCATCGCTGAGGGAGATGCCGAGAATCGTCTCGATCCGGTCGTGTGTGATGGTTTTCGTTTTGACGGCAAAATCCGGTCGGTCAAGCGTCTCGCCAGCCAACTCGCCGGGTGCATCAGCTGCGTATTCGACGTTGACGCGTTCGACCTGACCGCCCCGGGCGGCGAGCGAGTAACAGACGATGGCACACATCCGGTCGAGCGTCCACTGGTCTGTGCCGGTCATCTCGATAAACAGGTCACGGGAGTTTTCGGTTACTTCCGTTCGCTTGCCGTTGATAATCGGCGGGAACGAAAACAGCCCGATGTCGTCGTAAATCGCAGGGTACCGGTCCATCCCATCGACGAGCTCTGCATAGACCGAGCCCATATGGTGGGACTCGGTCACCTCCCGTGGGCTCATCTCGTCGTTGCTTTCGAGGGGGACGAACCGCTCGTCGTCGGGATCCATCGAGGTGTAGGTGATCGATTTCTGGGCGCCATCTTTCGCTGGCGCGCCTTTGAGCATCGTCAGGTCATGGACACCGATTGCACCCTTGGCGCGCTGGCGGCCCATCGTCGCGTGGAGTTTCTCCTGTAACTGGATGAGCGAATCGAGGGCATCCTCACTTAGGTCAAGTCCACGGACGATTGCACCCGTCACATAGGGGCGCTCGGGTGGCGTTTCTTCGACGTTGATGGTCCACTCGGCGCTGTTTGTATCCGGAATTGCCAGGCCGCGGTCAGTGCCATACTGATACCGAAGCGAGCGGGCAATTCCCTCGACAGAGAGACGGTCGAGCCTATCAGGTGCAAACTCCAGTTGGAACTCGTCGTCTTCGGTCCAGCCCTCGAATTCGAGGCCCAGCGCAAAGAGGTCCTCGCGCAGTTCGTCATCATCTTTGTTCGTGTCGACGAGCGTCCGGAGTTCGTCGGGGTCGACATCAACAACAGGCATCAGTACAACACCTCCTCGGTTCGCAGATACTCAAGGTCAACCAGTGTGCCATGGACATCGCGGATATCCTCGGCTCCGGTTGCGAGCATCATCAGTCGTTCGAGTGCCAGCCCCCAGGCCATCACGTCACAGTCGACGCCGAGCGGTTCGAGCATCTCCGGACGGAAGATACCGGAGTTCCCAATCTCGATGAGTTCGCCCGTTTCGGGATGGCGGCCGAAGAGTTCGAAACTCGGCTCCGTGTAGGGATTGTAGTGAGGCTTGAACTGGATATCGGTAATTCCGAACTGCTCGTAGAACTCGGTGAACGTGCCAAAGAGGTCACGGACGGAGAGGTTCTCGGCCATCACCCAACCCTCAATCTGGAAGAACTCAAGCAGGTGCGTGGCATCGAGGGTGTCGTTTCGGTAGGCTTTCTCGACGCTAAAAAATCGCTGTGGTGGTTCGAGGTCGCCGAGTGCTTCCCCGGAAAGGTGGCGGGCAGTCAGTGAGGTTGTGTGCCCGCGGAGGGCAAGCTGTCGGGCAAAGTCCTCGTCCCATGGGGAGTGATAGCCCTCGCTGTCCTCGCCAACGCCTTCGAGGTGGGCTGTCCGGACGCGGTCGACGAGGTCGGCTGGTATCTCGTCAATTTTCTCTGGTGATTCGAGCGCGAATCGGTCCCAGTGAGTTCGGGCTGGGTGGTCCTGTGGCATGAACAGACAGTCGTTAATCCAGAAATCGGCATCGACTGTCGGCCCCTGCATCTCCTCGAATCCCATCCCGATGAGGACATCCTTGACGCGGTCGGCCATCTGTCTAAGGGGATGTTTCCGTCCGGCCTGCAGTTCGGGTGCGTCGGCTTCGACGTTATAGGACGTGAATTCGACATCTTCCCAGTCGCCGCTCGTGAGCAGTTCCGGCGTGAGTTTGTCGACAGTTTCAGCGGCTTCGACACCTTCCATGAGTGCTGTAATGCCGTCGTCGGTGAGTTTGACGAGTCGTTCAGTTGATTCCGTCACCGAGACGAGTCCGCGGTCGGTGAGTCGGTCGAGGGTTTCGTCGTCAATTTCCCCGGAAACTGATTCACGGGTCGCGTCCTCACCCTGTTCGGCGAGTACGGCGAGCGCCTGTTGCTCAGGGTCGGCGTCTGGGTTGACATCCGCTGCCGAAAGCTGCCCGCTGTCGAGTTCGCCGTAGCCTTTCCGCGCAAAGTTCGCAAGTGCGATATCGACTGCGCTGCCACCGAGGTCGGCTTGGCCGAGCACTTCACCCATCGAGACTGGCTCGGCATCCGCGCCGGCAGACAGCGCGGCGCGATAGAGTCGAATTTCGGGGAGTTGCCCCTTCACGTAGCTTTCCCCTTCGTCGGTGAGGCCGATGAGTTCAGTGGTCTGTTCGGAAATAGTGAGCAAGTCCTCCTCTTCGAGTGCAAACGCAGCCTGTGTTGCTGTCTCTGGTTTGAGGTCGGCTTCCTCGGCAATGTCAGTTATCGGGCGATTCTCCCCGCCGTCTGCGGCTTTTAATACCGCAACCTGTGCGTCTGGCAGTTGCATCGTCGTTGTTGATGGATACACCGTCGGTCGGTCAGTTAACGGTTCTTATGTGGCTGGACGGCTTGCAATATGCCTGACCAGCCTGCCCGAACGAACAGTTTCGCCGGCAGCGGACGTTTCCGCCCGCGTCCGGGTTCACTGCTCACTGGGCAGCAAAAAAGGCGAACCCCTGCGCTCGGTCGTTCCAGTCGATACCACGGCGTGGGGGTTCGTATGCCATGTGTGTGCGATTGTATTGGCGGTATATAATTTCTATGGTACGCCAAATTCGACAAAAGCGTGTCTCACGGGACTGCTGACGATTGACTGATAAAACCTGTCCATTAGCTAACTGATGCTACCGTCGCCGTACAGACCTGTTCGATTGGGATTTTTCGCATTCTCGGCCCTTGGTAATGCTATGCGCTCGTATCTCTCTCACGTTGCACGACCGGTCGAACAACCCTCTCGGGAACGCCGTGAACAGGCACTCGAAGCAGCGGGATACAACCTATTCAACATTGCAGCTGCAGACGTTGCTATCGACTTGCTGACCGACAGCGGGACGGGCACGATGAGCACTGACCAGTGGGCGGCGATGCTTCAGGGGGATGAGGCCTATGCCGGAAGTCGGAGCTTCGAGCGGTTTCAGGAAGCGGTTTCCGAGGTGACTGGTTTCGAGCACGTCGTTCCTGTCCATCAGGGACGGGGTGGCGAGAACGTCCTCTACGGCGCACTGATTACCGAGGGTGAGTACGTCCTCAACAACACCCATTTTGACACGACGCGTGCACACGTGGCGAACAACGGCGGGCATGCGATTGACTGTCCAATCGATGCCGCCGTCGGCGGTGCTTCTGACTACCCGTTCAAGGGAAATTTCGATATCGCAACTGCACGCGAACACGTCGAGGAAGTGGGTGCTGAAAACGTCTCAGTCGTCATTCTGACTATCACGAACAACTCTGCTGCAGGCCAGCCTGTCAGTGTGACGAACACGCGTGAGGTGGCTGCATTTGCGGCCGATATCGACGCCACGTTCGTCATCGACGCCTGTCGGTTTGCGGAAAATGCCTTCTTTGTCCAAGAGCGCGAATCGGACTATGCCGACGCGTCGATTCGAGAGATTGCCCGCGAGCAACTGAGCTATGCGGATGCTATCGTGGTGAGCGGAAAGAAAGACGGGCTCTCGAACATCGGCGGGTTCGTTGCGGTGGCCGATGACCCCGAGCTCTTTGCACGGGTGAAACAGCGGACCATCATGTATGAAGGCTTTCCAACCTATGGAGGGTTGGCGGGCCGAGACCTCGATGCGATGGCGACGGGCCTGCGTGAAGCCGTCGAACGGCCGTATCTGGAGCATCGTATCGGACAGGTGCGTGAACTGGCGGAGAAACTGTCTGCGGCTGGTCTTCCAGTTGTCGAACCGGTCGGTGGTCATGCGGTCTACGTCAAGGCGGACCAGTTGCTCTCACACATCCCCGACGAGGAGTTTCCGGGACAGGCATTGGTCTGTGCCCTGTATGAGGAAGGCGGTGTTCGCGGGGTTGAAATCGGGAGTTTTGCGTTTCCCGACACCGACCGACCGGAGTACGTCCGTCTGGCAGTCCCGCGGCGCACCTATCACCGCGAACATTTTGACCACGTCGCGGAAACGGCTGCCGCTGTGGTCGAGCGTCACGAGGAGCTGACCGGGTTCGAAATCATCGGTGAGCCGCCAATTCCCGAACTCCGTCATTTCTCGGCTGAGTTGCGGCCGGTCGAATAACTCTGGGCTGTTCTAGACGACGCCCTGTAGAATTTCGAGCGCTTCCTTGCGTTTGTCCCAGTCGACAAAAACAGAAAGAGAGGTTGCGCTCGTCACCACATCGTGGACGAAAATGTGTTCTTCGGCAAGCGGCGTCAGCACGTCGTTCACTGCACCAATCTGGCTGTGGAAGTCGCCACTCGTAACGCGAACGACGGCAATGCCATCGTCGATGGTGACGCTCGACAGGGCATCCTCATCGATGACTCGTTCGTGTAGCAGCGTCTCTGCTTCCTTTGCATCCCCGCTATCGACGTAGAACGTGATGGAATCCAGTCCACTCGAGTTAGTCTCAATATTGATGTCCGCATCAGCGAGTGCTCCCGAGAGGCCGGCCAGAATCCCTGGGCGATTTCGAATTGACCGGCCGGCAATCGTCACGCACGCGAGTCGTCGCTCTTGAAGGTCGACCAGACTGTCGAACTCGCCTTCGATGTTCGTGCCGCCGGTCATCAGGTCAGCGTGCTGATGATGGACGACGCGAACTTCAAAATTCTCCGTTTTGTATGTCAGTGCGGATGGTGCAACGACCTCCGCGCCGCGGAACGAAAGGTTGCGGAGTTCGTCGACCGTAATCTGGCTGACGTTCCGTGCGCCCTCGACGACGTTCGGGTCGCCGGTCATGACGCCTTCGACATCAGTGACGATGACGACCTCGTCGGCATCCATGTAATTTCCGAGCATGACCGCCGTCGTGTCGCTGCCACCACGGCCCAGCGTGGTGATGCTTCCATCGTGGTCCTGTGCGAGAAAGCCAGTGATGACAGGAACTGTTCCGTTTGCCATCGCTTCGGCAATCTTAGCTGCCCGCGATTTGGTCTCATCTACATCGACTTCGCCGTACTCGTCGGTGATAATCGGCCAATCGTCGCGGCCGGGTTCAAGAAAGACTGAATCGATGCCGCGGGCTTCGAGTGCTCCTTTGAGCATCCGGACGGAGGTCCGTTCGCCCATGCTGACGATTTCGGCCCGGTCCTGTTCGCTCGCATCAAATTTCATCTCGCTCAGGAGTTTGTCGGTGGTCCCTCCCATCGCGCTGACGACGACTGCAACTTCGTGACCGTTCTCGACGGCTTTCGCAATTGAGTCGGCCGCTCGACCGACGCGGTCACCGTCTCCGACGCTCGTCCCGCCGAACTTTGCCACTACGCGCATCGAATCACCTGACTTATGTGAATCGCTCTCATTTCCCGGCCATTTGTCGCCACCGCGAATAACTGCTTTCATCTTGGCGCCGCAGTAGCGGGGAAACGCATCCCCGACCACAACTGGTTGGGCATTACTGATATCCTGTTGTAGACCAAACGTTCAACAAATGAATCGGTTTTTGGTCCTAACTGCTTTCGTTCTCTGTTTGGGACTCGTTGCGTTCTCGACTGCGGCGGCGGTTCCCGACGCCCGCCTGAGTATCGATGCTGTCGATGTCGACCCTGAAACGCCCACCGCTGGTTCGCCGGTGACACTCACGCCGACGATTGAAAGCTCCGCTGGGAGTACGGAACCAGTCGATATTGAGTCAGTAACGCTCGAAGACGGCGATGAAACGCTTGTCAACGTCACTAACAGCGGCGCGCTCTCCCCCACTGATGCCGTTTCGGTTCCGTTGACGACCACGTTCGATGACCCCGGAACATACGACCTGATGGTCAACGTGACTGGGACCGACGCCGAAGGGGAGACAACGACAGTCCAGCGACCAGTGACCCTTGTCGTCGAGCCCGGCGGGCCACAGCTTGAAATCAATACAGTGGACGCCGTCAACGAAACTGTAACCACTATTGAGGGGCTCGTAACTAACCCGACTGAGGCGACGCTCCGTGATATCGAACTCTCGGTTGCCGGCGACGGCTTCGAGGGAATGACTGACCGCCGAACCATCTCTTCGCTCGAAGCTGGCGAGGAACGCGAAGTGACGTTTGAACTCAGGCCCGAGGCAATCGGGTCCCTTTCTGTCGAAACGACCGCAACCTATCGAACTGGCTCGGGCACCGAGGACACCGTTTCGCGGATTGATTCTCTGACGGTCGAGGAATCCCAGTATGATGTCTCCATTGAGGTAACAGCTTTTGATTCGACCGAGCAAGACGATGATGACCTTGAGGAGGTTGGTGATATTGGCATTGATATTCCTGGCATCGGTGGCACCTCCGGTATCGACAGCGAGTCATCTTCAGTCAATAGCGATGTTGGGATTATTGTCAGCAATGTCGGAAATGCCCCTGTCACTGATGTCATGCTTGACAGCCAGGCGGATGGTGAGTCATTCTCAGTTCGACCCGTTAGCACTGAACTGTTGCCTGGCGAAGAACAAACACTCCCAATTAGCCTGGCCGAGCGAAGTGCGAGTAACCTGACCTTCGAAGCCGGCTATGATGCTGGTGGCGTCCGAGAGACGGTGGTAACCGGGATTGACCGCAGTACAGAACAGGGTTCCGTAACGGTCACCAGTGCTGATCTCGCTATTGATGGCGACCAGGCTACGATTACCGGTGATCTCGGGAACACCGGCAGCGGAGCGGTCACTGGTGTTGTGGTCGGTGTCGGGGAAGGGGATGCTGTCTCACCGGCATACCCCGCTCGTGATTTCTTCCTTGGTGAGATAGAAGGCGACGGCTTTGCTCCGTTCGAGTTGACCGCAACTGTCGGTGAAAACGCCACACAGGTACCGCTCGAAGTGCAGTATACCGTGGATGGAGAGGAACGCACCGAGACAGTGTCGCTTCCGGTAGAAGAGCAACCGGAGACCGAAGATGATGGGTTACCGTCGTTCGTCATCATCGGTGGACTTGCTGCGACGCTTGTTGGACTTGCACTCCTGCTCATCGTGTTGTATCTTAGAAAGCGATGACGACACAGAATACGCCACTGGAAGCTGACGCTCACGGGGACACCGACAGCCATTCGGAGCGTCCTCCCGCGGCGGAGCTGGTTACGGTGACAAAGCAGTATGAGGGTGCGGAAACGGTTACTGCCCTTGATGCGGTCGACCTCTCGATTGCACGCGGTGAGTTTGTCGCCGTTGTCGGGCCAAGCGGTAGCGGAAAGAGTACGATGTTGAACTTGCTTGGATTGCTTGATGTCCCTACCGAGGGGCTGGTTCGGCTTGCCGGCCGGGACGTAACTGACCTCTCTGAAGCGGCGCTCACGGATGCCCGCCGGGAGCGAATCGGCTTCATATTTCAGGATTTTCACCTGCTTCCGACGCTGACCGCAGTGGAGAACGTCACCCTTCCGACTGCGTTCGAATCCGGCCAGTCTGGCGACCGTGCGGTGACGTTGCTGGAACGGGTTGGTCTCGGCGACCGGTTGACGCATACCCCTGATGAACTCTCGGGGGGACAGAAACAGCGAGTGGCGATTGCACGGTCGCTCATCAACGAACCGGCGCTGTTGCTAGCGGATGAGCCGACTGGTAATCTGGACCGTGATACGGGGACGAACATTCTGGAGGAGTTCGCCCGGATTTGCGACCGTGGTGTCGGTGTCGTCGCCGTAACCCATGACGAATTGGTAACCGAGTACGCAGACCGGACCGTTCGGATTGTCGACGGTCGGTTACGGCGTGGTGACCGTGGAGGTGACGGGTTTGCAACCTGAAGGAAACGGCGAGTCACACGCCGAGTCAGAAACGCCACAAAACGGCCTCACTGGCTGGATATGGCGACTCCCGACAGTTGCACTGGCGTGGCGAAACCTGAGACGAAACCGGCTCCGCTCTGGACTTGCCGCAGTTGGTATCGCTATTGGTATCTTCACTGTCGTCGTACTCGGGGTCTTTGGAACGGTGTTGCAGCTTTCGGCCGCGGACGAACTCGGAGGCATCGGTAATCAGGTTATCATCTCGCCTGCGGATGAACTTGAGGAGGAATCACTTGCGACGCGTGATATACAGGAACTGGAACGAATTGCAAGCGGTCGCGGTGACCTGGTTCCATTATACAGCGATAACGTGGTCGTTGATGGAAGCGGTGAGAGCGCCGCCGTCCAGCTGTATGGCACGAATACACCGGGGTTGCTGTTTGATGGGGCTGACGGTGAGTTACCCGTTCAACACCGCGACGGAGCGATTGTCGGGCCTGAAGTCGCGTCTCAACTCGATTTGCAACTCGGTAGCCCTCTCGACGTCGCTGGTGAGCAGTACCGTGTCGTCGATATCGCAGCGGCAGGTGAGGATATCACGCCGGTTCAGCCCGATAATGCGGTTATCCTCCCGGAGCGCGAGTTCTCGGGTGAGTTCGACCAGGCAATTATCGTCGCCGATTCGCCGGCTGACGCGACAGCAGTCGCTGAGGAGACGGATGCAACGCTCAACGTCCGTGTCGAGCGTGTCGATATCTTCGAGCTTTCGGATATCCTCGAAACGATTGATGAGTTTTTCACCCTGCTCAATCGGTTTCTGCTTGGCCTGGGAAGCGTCTCGCTTGTCGTTGCCGGCGTCAGTATCTTCAACCTCATGTTGATGTCGACGAACGAGCGTCGCGGTGAGATTGGGGTGATGCGGGCCGTTGGGATTCACAAACCGGATGTCCTGAAACTCCTCCTGGTGGAGGCAACGCTACTCGGGTTGCTTGGCGGTGTCATCGGTGCGTTTCTCTCGGGGGTGGCCGTGATGGCACTCTGGGCCGTGTCCCCAATCGGGCTTGATGTCATCTTCGTTCCGCGTAATGGGGCGTTTCTGCTCGGCGGCATCCTCTTTGGGATGTTCGTTGCGCTTGCGAGCGGGCTCTATCCAGCCTGGAAAGCTGCAAGCGAACGCCCGGTGGAGGCATTGCGTGGCTAACTGTGTGATGTCTGGAGGGAAAAGCAGTTTCTTGAGCGTTCAGCGGGGGTTAGCTTCGTAGTCTGTGGACGACAACCGCGAGCGTTGCGGTTGCTATCACAACAGCGAGAAGCGCCTTTTTGTTCTGGAGTGCCATTGCAGTCGTTGCTTTCTTTTCCAGTATAAGAAAGGGACAGGCACAGTTTCCGATGCTGAAACTCGTCGCTGACACGAAGGATTCCCCGACACGAACGTTTAGGCCCCTCGCGGTCGTTGACCAGTCTAATGAGTTCGAACCGCGTTGTTGAGGGGCGGATGGTCACTGCCAAGAGTCTTGCCGAACAGCTAGAGGGAGCGGATGTGATGGATGCAGAGCCAATTGAGGATGCTGACCGCGAGTGTCCAGAATGCGGCGGAAACGTGCTTACTGTTGGATATATGCCGTCTGCACTTTCGTTTGTCACTGGATACAAATGTCAGGACTGTCCGTGGCAAGAAACTGAGAGCGAGTAATCGAAATCCCTTTAGGCCGAATCGACAAAGTAGGGGTGAGGGCTCGTGGCCTAGTCCGGGAAGGCGGCTGACTCCAGAGGCTACGTGCTCGGTGACGACACTCCAGCTGATATACTGAGCGGGCGGCTGATCACTGCCCGTGTTGATGACCCTCTGGAGTACCGAGGCACACCGGAGATATCAGCCGATCGGGGGTTCAAATCCCTCCGAGCCCATTTTCTTTCGGCGAACCACTTGGTGAGCCGTAAGTCAATCACGTGAGAGGGATTTGAACCAGACGAGACGCGCACAACGGAGTGAGCACGTCTCGGCGTGGTTCATAATCCACTCCGAGCCCATACTAGCAACTCAGTCTTTGTGCAAGAACTAAAACAGAGTACCGACACCGAATACTGCGAATTTTGCGGTCGGTATATCGGAAAAGATGCCGACTTTGAACCTGCCAGTTGTCCAGCGTTCAAGTCTGACCGGAGGTGCCAGCCATGAGCACCACCCAGGACTGGACACCTTCGGAAGCCCTTGATACCCGTCTCGGTCAACCCGACCGGCTACAATTTCCCGACGATTGGGAATACTCACGGAGCTGGGAGCGAGTGCAGACCGAGCACTCCGTTGTAGTACAGGTCATCGCGCGGAGCTACCCAATTTCCCCGAAATACTGATATTTGTGGGTATCCCTGAACTCCATTTCAAAATATGATAATAGTGTGGGCAATTCAAAATCTTGTTGCCAAACACAGAACAAAATCCATGGAAGCTGTCTATGAACGGTCTGTGTGTTGTTTTTCAGCAAGTTCAAAGCGAGCATAGGTGTATTCGAAGTGCGAAAATACCCTTTCCAATGAGTACAAATTCTCTATTCTGATAATCAATCTCCTACCTTTATACTAACTGGTGAATCAGTCGAGAGCGCAATGTTTGACAAACTACCGCTGTTCAGAACAGACGAAGAGGGGGAGCGTGCAGTAAGTCCAGTCATCGGGGTTATCCTGATGGTCGCTATTACGGTCATTCTTGCGGCCGTGATTGCATCATTCGTGCTTGGGCTTGGAGATACCGACGACCCAGCGCCGTCGATTTCATTCAGTACGGATGAAGGTGATTACGAATTTGAGATGAGCATCACAAGTGGGGATTCAGATGCTGATGCCTCTAATTTAGAAGTCATTGCGGTTGACGGAGATGATGAAGAATCAGAAATATGGGATGAAGCGGGTGACTTAGGAGCGGGCACTTCATTCGTGATTGGAAATGATTCTGATAACAACTTTAATGCTACTGAGGGTGAACTTAGCGGAATTGAAGATGTTGAAGAAATACTTTTGATTTGGGATGGTGACGACCAACTCCAGAGCTACGACATCGAAGGGACGTTCGATGACAACGACTGATTAACCGCCTCCGAACAAAGTTCATTCTTCATTATTTATACCAAATTCCACAGCTACGGTGAGTTTCATGGCATCGGTCGATAGAATCTCAGCCACTTCTCGCAAGTCGTTAGTTGATAACCGTTCACCGATAAACTCGACTGTCCCGTCCTTCACTCCCGTGAATACAGGAAGCACAAATCTGGCTGGTTTTTTTATTCCCTCCGAACTCGTCACAATGGCCCAGCTCGGCAAATACCAATTTTGTAGCTTAAACATCTTATCTGCCCGCTTCGGTTCTTAGCG
>LKNH01000040.1 GCA_001564135.1 Halobacteriaceae archaeon Tc-Br11_E2g27
CCGTGAGCGATATCCTCGAGGGTAAGTTCCTCAGGAGTTGGGTCGAGTGGGTGAAACATTTTCCCGGAGTAGGTTCCAATCGGTCGTCCCCGAGATGAATTTGTCATACCAACCACTAGCCAAGCCGAAACAAAATGTTCACCGGTTGAAACCGGGTAACTGCGTTTTTATAGTTGAGAATCGAACACCAGTCAACCACCTTGATGGACCGGAGTTATTACGCTCTCCTTGGTGTCTCACCCGATGCGACTATCGAGGACATCAAAGTCGCATACCGGAAACAGCTTAAAAAGACGCATCCCGACGTGAGCGAACGGGACGATGCCAGCGAGCGAACACAGCGGCTCATCGAAGCGAAATCGGTTCTCACTGACCCCGACGAGCGGGAGCTATATGACAGACTCGGGCACGACACGTATGTTGAGATTACGGACGGCGCATCCCACTCGCGTTCGCCGAGAGCTACATCTGACCACGGCGGACCAGCGGAGACTGCCCAACCGACTTCGGCAACAGGAAACGGGGAACCGACTGGTGCTCAGACAACTGAGAACAAAAGCGCTGGCAGAACCGCAACTTGGTACAACCGTGCCAATCAGCATGTTGGAAGCCCGAACTGGACAACCGGTGACAGCGAGGAGTGGCAAGCATGGACTGTCAACGGTGCGTACGCTGTTCGGCGAACTGATGACACCTTCCGCTCTATTCTTTTTTCGAGTAAGTCGCTGGTGTTGCTTGCAGCAACGTTTCTCGTCTATCCAGTGTTGATTTTTGGTGCAATGATCCCTGAATTTCCACTTGTGGCACGGATTCTTGTCGCCTTCTGTGCCATTTTCGTGATTGCCTTTCTTCAGAGCATTCCCGAAGTTGGAATTCTTGTGTTTGGTACGTGGTCCGTTATTCTCCCAATAGTACTTGTTACCGCTCAAATCCCACTCGTCTCACCGACTGGGATTTCGGTCCTCCTTGCAGTACTGTTTCCGCTCGGTCTATCGGCACTTACGAAACTGGTCATTCGACCGGTTCGTATTTGATAGGAGAAAATGCAACTAGCTATCGTCGAATTCTATCAAGCCAAGACCAATATCGAGTGGCGTATTGAGGGCACGATCATGGTAGAGTGGGTTCGAAACATCCACCTCAAGCACCTTCGTATAATCTTCTGTATTAATTTCAATGATTTGAGTACCGGTAGTTGGTGTGTCCCAGGTGAGACTCACCTCCGTTGATTCATTCACATCGAGTTCTTCCGTCTCTACATCCAGAATTGCGTTAGAGCCTCCGGCTGTAAGAGTGATAGATTGCTCTCCGTCTTCGGTTCCAGAGTTATTGATTGTCGGTTGCAGTGTTAACGGTTGCCCGGGTACAATTGATTCCTGTACACTGATATCCTCCTCCATCTCGAAAAAGTCCGAGGTTTCGGTAACGTTCAATCCCTCATCGGTAATATTCACAGAGGCATTGTCCACGTCATGTGACCCAACCGCTGCATAGATTTCATCAATATCTGTGTTTGGTGGTTCCCACTGGAACTCTTCTTCGTGTGAATCCTTAGATTCTATCACGCCAATATATTCACTGGATAGCGAACCGATGAGATTTAATGTCTCATTGAATTCATAATACAGCGCGATCGCGTTACCTGACTCTGAATCCACATTGCCGACGTTCTCTATCTCAACGGTGAGGTTCGTCTCATTACCCTTCGTCAAGTCGTATGAGCTGTTTTCAAATGAAATCTCCAAGTCGGCAGGCATATACTCACCGGAGTTGGGCATGTTGGCAGCACAGATTTCTAAATATTCGATAACTCCATCGGAATCTGCTGAATTAATATTTTCATCATATGAAATAAGACACAGTGGAACATCTGAATGGGATTCGTTCAGTTCAAATTCAACATAATCATTAGTCCTATCGTAGTCATCAATTTCCACAGGACTAGTTGCATCCTCGTGGACTACGTTTTCTTCGTTGGGATTAATATCAAACCACTCTGGATTACCTCTGGGTGGCTGATCTGGATTGTTACTCTGACCTAAACGGAGCCATTCTCCTCTTTCTTCATCGTAATATGCCAGTTGCCATTTTTGGTTTTGAAATGCAGCCTCATTTTCCTCTGTTGGGTTTGCAAAAAACCCATTTTCAGTACCAGTAATTGAGGCATTGTCATTAAAGCGGTTAAATCCTTCTGAGATGTCTTCTGCAGGCCCTGCGTAGAGGATTTGGTTTTCTGCATATCCGGATAGTTGTTCTTCAGTCCCTACCTGATTAAATTTCATCTTCACCAGTTCAGCTGCCGAGTCCGTCTCGACACTATCGGGTGACTCAGTCATCCCCTCCTTTGCATACACCTCCCAGGCCTCGTAGAACTCCGTCTCGATGCTCACTGTAATATTGACGGGCGCAATGAAATCACCCTCTCCCATATAGCTCCATTTGGGCGATAAAAGCGATTCAATCTCCTCCGTAAACGTTTGACTCCCGTCTGTGTTGCTACTCGCAGTAATTTCTTGACCCGGGCGGATATCGGGCATTTCGGTTGTATCCACAAAGTCAAAATCAACCATGGTTCCATCGTAATCAAACGGTGGGTCGTTCAGCATCGTTGAAAAGGCCCCCTCTTGCCGAATCAGTGCACCCCCCTGATACGCTATGACCTCACCGTCGCTCGCTGTGTGTCGTACCGTTCCCACAGCAAACTCAGTACTGTTGACCTCTTCACTTGCCTGTAAATAACCCGTATCCTCCGTCGTTTCTACAGACACATTGACAATCCCATGGTCGGACTCTGTCTCTACAGTATCAGCATCTGTATCGGGGAAGCTAAATGTAGTCCCGGTGTCAACGCTGCTCCCAGTTATTTCGGCCAGCCTATCGTCCATCTCCACCATTGCATCCTGCGTTATCCTCTCTTCAGTCTCGCCACCGAAATTATCCATAACAAACATTCCGAATCCAAACAGGCTCATCGCCATAATAAACGAAAGCGAGATAACGAGCACGGTCCCGTACACTTCTGACACTGACCTGTCATCCGATTTCAAAGGTTTAGTGGACATGTCGATGTATTGAATGCTAGTTTAGTCTTTGGTTACATTGTAATGTTATTTACTCCATAATATCAATATTGATAATCTGAATTGGGGAACGTCACTATCTTCAGTCTTGATTGATACGCGTAGGAAACGCCCAGGGACTGACATTCAGCAGTCAAAAAGGCACTTATGGAGAAATAAAATGGAGGATACCAATCTGAGAGTTTTACTCCTGGTTATAGCTCACGCTGACGCCCTTTCGGTACCATCGAACGGAGTTCGCCGTAAACGTACAGCGCAACGCCTATCGGTTCATCAGCTCCTGCAATCTCGTGGGTCACAATGAGATATCCCCAGTCGCCATCCCAGTCAAGGTCTTGGTCATGGCCAGCAAGGAACGTACTTGCTTCGCTCCGCGAGAGCTGTATCTGATTTTTCGTGGCATGGTGACCAAATCGCTGGATTGCTTCGAGCGTTGGCTTCCAGTGTTCCTGTCGCGTTCTGAGTGCCGTCATCCCCAACCCTTCGACAGGGCTTGGTGACGGGACATCCCCGTAGAATACCCATATTTTTCCTGCACCACGCTCCCAGAAGGTGTATTCGTCGAATACTGTTGGTTCGATTCCGAACCGCTCATCCCACCACTCAAGCACTTCCTGTCGCGTAGCCCGACCGGCCACAGCTCGCTCGGCGTCGGTTTCTGGTAATCGGTCGAAACGACTTCCGACGTTTTCTTCCTTTTCTGTCATGGGTCGGCCACCACCAATTTTGCACAGAAAAACCCGCCAGTGTCGTTGTGATGCGGGTAGATTCGTTTGGCATGTTTCACTGCTGGGTCATACTCCTCGCCGTTCCACTCAGTGACGCCTTGTTTACTCTCCAGTGGAATCTCGAATGGAACAAGCTTGCATGGTTCATTCTCAAGCGCGTACGTGAGGACTTCCTCGTTTTCCTCTGGTGCAAACGTACAGGTGGAGTAGACAACTGTCCCGCCAGGACGCGTTGTCTGGATTGCTCGACGGAGAATACCCTTCTGAACACCGACGATGGATTCGACGTGCTCGTACGTCCACTCTTCAAGTACATCTGGATTTTTTCGAACGGTTCCCTCACACGAGCAGGGTACGTCCACAAGCGCATGGTCATACAGTTCTCCATCGAACGGCTTTAGCGAGTGGTTTCGGGCATCTTCATTCGTCACTGCAACGTTCGTCACGCCGAGTCGTTCGGTATTTGAGCGAAGTGAGGAGAGTCGGCCAAGGTTGTTGTCAGTGGCCACAACAATTCCGGTATCTTCCATCATCGCAGCCAACTGCGTCGTCTTGCTACCGGGCGCCGCACAGGCGTCCCAGACACGGTTGCCAGGGTTTGGGTCCAGAACCATTGCCGGAATTGCAGAGACTTCCTCCTGTCCGTGTATCCAGCCATGGACGTACGGCCAGTTTGCGCCAGGCTGTTCGTCAGGAAAGACCAACACCGCTTTATTCCAGTCGGCTTGCTCGTAAGCGATTCCCTCTGCATCGAGCGCTGTCTTTGCCTGTTCGATTGTCGCCTTGATGCTGTTGACTCGGACGACAGACGGAAGCGGGCGCTGACAGGCAGCATAGAACGCATCGATATCGTCGATGAGCGGCTCATACCGCTCTAATACTTTCATTGGTGCTCGTTTGATTCGTGCTGGTTTGTTCGTTTCGACTCTCAAAGGACAGCAGCCAACTTAATCCCGAACGAACATCGCTTCCAATTGCTCGCGGGAAAACAATGATGTCGGTCGGTCCATATGAACTCCAATTTCGCCTTCAAATAGTTTCATTCCCTGCTTTTGTACCACCTTCGGCAACGAGTAGCCGGCGCGGACAAGCTTTCCAAGCTGGATATCTTGTAGCAACTCCGCTCGCCATGCTTGTTCGTAGTCCGCTAGCGTTTCCGGTGCCTCGGGGTCGATTGTCTCCGCTGCGCAATCAGCAGCAGTCATTCCGTAGAGGATTCCGCCGCCAGTAAATGGCTTGTTCTGGCCAGCCGCGTCACCAACCAGAAAGACTCGGCCACTTGTGGTCTGCTCCGGTGGTCCTATTGGAATCAATCCTGAGCACCGACGGTCCGTGTCGACACCGTACTCGTCGGTGAATTCCTCAAATCGATCGCTGACGTCTGCTTTTGGTGGGGCAGCCAACCCGTATTCGACACCTGCTTCGCCCCGTGGTATCCGCCAGGCGAAAAACCGAGGGACGGTCAGATGGACATCAACGAACTCGTCATGGTCGGGCGTGTCATCGAAGCCGAGCACCCCATGGAGCAACTCCTCAGGTTCAGGCAACCCAGCAGTTCGTCTCACGCGGGATTGTGGTCCATCACACCCAGCGACGAGTCGTGCGTGGTGGGTTTCGACGCCGTTCGGTCCGCGAACTTCGACGGCAACTCTGTCTCGGTATTCGGAAAGTCCTACGACAGTGTGGTGCTCTTTGATATCGGCTCCGGCGTTTCGCGCTGCATCCGCGAGCACTCTGTCGAGTTCCACGCGGTCAATGACATTCGAAATAACTGTCGACTTATGAAACTGGTATGATTCGCTCTGTGGACCATCAGTGTGGAACCGAGCCCCACGAATTTCGTTCTGAAATAGTCGGTCGTGGGCTGTTTCGGGTACGAACTCCCAGATGTCAGTGCTGACGTGGCCAGAGCATGCGAGGGGCTCACCAACTACCCCTTGTTCGAAGGCGACCACATCGAAGTCCCGTTCGGCCATCCGACGTGCCAGTCGGGAGCCAGCTGGACCGGCACCGACAACGATGAGGTCGTGCATACCTGAGCATAGCCCTCATGTCGTATAGCATTCACGATTATCCATATATTGCCTGCCAGTACCAACGATTGGGTAATCCTACTGGACGGAAGCTATTAAATAATCTCGCCATCCTGGGGTGGCGAGTATGTGAACGAAGTTCCGTCCGGCAGAATAAGGACTAGTTACTCTCTGGTCCTATCGGATTAATAACTCTTCCAGGAAGGCGAACAAAAGGGGAATCTTCAAAAGCACTCCGGTAGGATTTCCACTAAGGATGGTACTGGAGACACTCGCATTTGGGCTCTTCGCCCTCGTGACAGTCGGCGCCAGTCTTGGAGTCGTCCTCGTACGGGACGTCTGGCATTCGGCCCTGTTTCTCGGTCTTGCGCTTTCGAGCGTCGCAATTCATTATGTGATGCTCAGCGCCGAGTTCCTGGCCGTCATCCAGATCTTGGTTTACATCGGTGGCGTCCTCGTTCTCATCACCTTCGGTGTGATGTTGACGCGGCCGGATGAGGCCGCGGAGGTGCAAGCATGACCACGCGCCCGAAACTGATTCCGCTGGGTCGATACCTACTGCCCGGAGTCATCGCTGTCGGGCTGTTCGGGATTATCGCAGCAACCGTACTTGCCGGCGAATTTGGCGCGGCAGAAGGATTTCCCGACGTGAGCATTGTCAGCGGCATTGGCTATGCACTCATCGGTGAACCTGCTGCTGCTGGTTCCGAGGCACTCTTCCAAAACACGGAGAGTTTCCTCGTTGCACTCATTCTCATCGCAGTCGCGCTTGATGCGGCTCTCGATGGAGCATTGATGACCGCAAAACGGGACGAGGAGGGGGATAACTGATGAGTGTTCCACCGGAATACTATCTCATCCTCTCCGCAGCCGTATTCGCAATCGGTGTTTTCGGTATCCTCGTCCGACGCAACGCACTCATGTTTTTGATGTCCGTTGAGTTGATGGTCAACGCGGCGAACATCAACCTGATTGCGTTCGCGTTCTTCTACGGAAACCTCACTGGACAGGTCTTTGCCCTGTTTGTCATCGCACTCGCTGCGGCAGAGGTCGCAATTGGTATCGGCATTATCCTGCTGTTGAACCGTAACTTCGACAGTATCGACGTGACAGAAGCCGTCACTATGAGGTGGTAACATGTCGGAAATATTCTCTACTGCACCAGCAATCGTTCTGTTCCCGCTCGCCTCGTTTTTGATTATCCTCGCCTTTGGCAAGTGGATGCCTCTCCGGGGCGCACTCGCTGGCATTGTTGCCACTGGCTTTTCGCTTGCCGTTTCCATCTGGGTCGCTCTCCAGATGGCACTGAATGGCGTCGGACCGTATCAGGAAACCCTCTATGAGTTCATCGCTGGGCTCGAGGGTGAAGGTGTCACACTGACGTTTGGTGTTCTATTCGACCCACTGTCGGTGCTGATGCTCATCATCGTCTCGCTAATTGCATTCCTTGTCCACGTCTTCTCACTTGGCTATATGAACGACGAGGGCGAAACTGGCCTTCCCCGTTATTACGCTAGCCTGAGTCTGTTTACGTTCTCGATGCTCGCGTTCGTCGTCGCCGACAACCTGCTAATGGCGTTTGTCTTCTTCGAGCTCGTGGGCCTCTGTTCGTATCTGCTGATTGGCTTCTGGTTCCGCCGTGACGGGCCACCAAGCGCAGCAAAGAAGGCGTTCCTGGTCACTCGATTCGGTGATTACTTCTTCCTTGTCGGTGTCGTTGCTGTCTTCGCCGTCTTCGGCACGACAGCCTACGCGGGCGAGAACTCGTTTATCAACCAGGCCGCGGATATGGTCGGAGATGGAACTGAGTACACGTTCCTTAACCTGAGCTCACAGCAGGTTATCGACATTACAGCACTCTTAATTCTTGGTGGTGCCATCGGGAAATCAGCGCAGTTCCCGCTCCATACCTGGCTTCCTGACGCGATGGAAGGTCCAACGCCGGTTTCGGCGCTCATCCACGCAGCGACGATGGTCGCCGCCGGTGTCTATCTCGTTGCCCGGATGTACGGCTTCTACGCACTTTCGCCGAACGTCCTCGCTATCCTCGCGCTCCTCGGTGGCTTTACCGCGCTCTTTGCAGCGACCATGGCGCTGGTCAAACAGGAGCTGAAACAGGTGCTCGCGTACTCGACCATCTCTCAGTATGGCTACATGATGCTCGCGCTGGGTGGTGGTGGGTATGTTGCAGCAGTCTTCCACCTGACAACCCACGCGATTTTCAAGGCGCTGCTCTTCCTCGGTGCTGGTGCGGTCATCATCGCCATGCACCACGAGGAGAATATGTGGGAGATGGGTGGTCTCAAAGACAAGATGCGCGTTACCTACCTCACGTTCCTCGCAGGTTCGCTCGCGCTTGCAGGCCTCTTCCCGTTCGCTGGATTCTGGTCCAAAGATGAGGCGCTGTTCGAAACGCTTGAACATGCACTTGGTGGTGCAGACGTACTCTTCGTCGCGTATGGATTCGGACTGCTCGCCGTTATCATCACAGCGTTTTACACGTTCCGCATGGTCTTTCTCACCTTCCACGGTGAGCCACGAACCGACCACGCGGAAGAGCCGCATTCGATTGGTTGGAACATGAAATTACCGCTAGTTGTCCTCGGTATCGGCTCAGTCGTAGCCGGTGTTCTGAACATGGGTGTTATCAAGGAGTTCATCGGCGAGGATAATCTGTTCCTCAAAGAGTGGCTGGACGGCGCAACAATCGGCGAGGAGTACGGCACCGAAGCATTTGCGCTTTCGTACAGCCATTACGGTGAACAGCTCTCGGAATACGCCGGCTATGAAGCGGCAACGCTTTCGCCGCTCGGACCCGGCGCTATCGCGTTAGTGTTGGCAGTTGTCGGTCTCGGTGCTGCGTGGTATCTCTACCGTGCACCGGAGCCAGCGCCACATATGACCAAACTCGGTGGTGTGCGAACTGTACTCATGAACAACTACTATCAGGACGAAGCGCAGGTCTGGTTCGCAACCGGGTTCACGCTCCCGATTGCGCGCGGAGCAAACACGTTCGACCAGGGCATTATTGACGGACTCGTGGACGGAGCAGGTGGAGTGAGTATGTACGCAGGTGAACGCTTCCGGAAGATTCAGACAGGTATCGTAAGCAACTACGCTGCCCTGCTGACACTGGGGCTGTTGTTGCTCCTTGTTTGGCTGGGTATTGACGGAGGGTGGTGGTTCTAATGTTGATAGAACTCCTCCTTGCGGTTACGCTCGCAAGCGCGTTCGTGGTGTTTCTTGCACCGGACCGCTATGCAGCCAAACTAGCAACCACGCTCAGTGTCTTGCCGGTTATCGGAACGGCAATCATGTGGTTCTCGTTCGATGCATCGGGTAATGCCCTTCGTGATGGCAGTACTATCGCCTTTGAGACCCAGCAGGAATGGTTTGAACTCGGGCAGTACACGCTACAATGGCACGTCGGTGTTGACGGGGTTAGCTTCCCGCTGCTTGCGTTGACGACTGTCCTCACAACGCTTGCGATGATTTCCTCGTGGACACCAATCAAAGAGCGCCAGTCTCAGTTCTACGGCTTCATGCTGCTGATGGAGACGGCGCTTATCGGTGTCTTCGTCGCTCTTGACTTTTTCGTCTGGTTTGTCTTCTGGGAGTTCGTGCTCATTCCGATGTATTTCCTGATTGCACGTTGGGGCGGCCCACGACGAAAATACGCAGCTATCAAGTTCCTGATTTACACGAACGTGGGCTCGCTGGTGATGTTCATCGGCATCTTCCTTATGGTGTTGAACCTCGATGGGCTCACCGTTCTCTCGCTGCCCGCAATTACTGAGGCGGTTCTCGCGGCGGAGACGCTCGGTGAAATTAGTCTGCTCGGGATTGCCGCCTTCGACGTCAAGGCGGCCGCATTCCTGTTGCTGTTCCTTGGCTTTGCGGTGAAAGTTCCTATCGTGCCGTTCCACACGTGGCTTCCGGACGCTCACGTTGAGGCACCGACGCCGGTGTCGGTGATGCTGGCCGGTGTCCTCCTGAAAATGGGAACCTACGCACTGCTTCGGTTCAACTTCACGATGCTCCCCGATATTGCGGTCGAGTACGCACTCATCATCGCTGTTGTCGGTGTTATCAGCATCATCTACGGTGCGCTTCTTGCGATGGCACAGCGTGACCTCAAACGCATCGTTGCATACTCCTCAATCTCGTCGATGGGCTATGTCATCGTCGGGCTGGTTGCGTTCACCCCACACGGAATGGGCGGGGCAACGTTCCAGATGGTGAGTCACGGTCTCATCTCGGGACTCATGTTCATGACAGTTGGTGTTATCTACAACGCTACGCACACACGCATGGTCGGGGACATGAGCGGGCTGTTCGACAAGATGCCCTACACGGTTGCTATCTTCATCGCTGGCGCGTTCGGTTACATGGGACTGCCGTTGATGAGCGGTTTCGCCGCTGAAGTGCTCATCTTCATCGGCGCGTTCGAATCGGCCGTTATTACGGCTGCACCGCTGATTACTGCGATGGCAATGTTCGGTATCGTCCTCGTTGCAGGCTACCTGCTGTGGGCGATGCAACGGACGCTGTATGGCGAGTATGAACTCGAAACGGGGTATGATATCGGCCGTGCACCAGTTCACGATATCGCGCCGTTGCTGGCGCTCATCGGTCTGGTCATTCTGCTCGGTGTCAACCCTGACCTCATTTACCAGGTGATTCAGGACGCTGTTTCGCCGCTCGTCGATGAGGGGCTAGCTGCTACAACTGTTGCCGTTGACGTCTTCGGAGGTGTTCTGCGATGACTGAATTCGTTCTACAAGAGTGGACCGCACTTGCACCGCCTATCGTGCTTGCAATCACCGCTCTATTCCTACTCGCGGTGGATGCACTTGCACCGGAAGATGAAAACGCAGGTATCTGGCTTGCAGGCGTTTCGGGCGTCGGAACGCTACTGACGCTCATCATCACGGGATGGTTCCTCGTCGCGGGGACAGGTCAGCCACGCGAAGGTGAACCGGCAAGTGCCGGGGCAATCGAACTGTTCGACGGAAACATCGTCGTCGACGGGATGGCGTTGTTTTTCATCACTATCATCGCAAGCGTCACCCTGTTGGTTATCGTTGCGAGCTACGATTATCTCAAGGACCATCCGTATCAGGCTGAATACTATACGCTTGCGATGCTCGCGGCGACGGGGATGGCGATGGTCGCTGTCTCGAACAGCTTCGTGGTTGCCTTCCTCAGTATCGAGTTAGCCTCCCTGCCATCCTACGCGCTTGTTGCCTCACTCAAAAATAATCGCGGAAGCGTCGAAGGTGGACTGAAATACTTCCTCATCGGTGCCCTTTCGTCGGGTATCCTCATCTACGGGATTTCGCTTATCTACGTCGCAACTGGTTCGCTGCAGTTTGGTGCCGTTACCGAAGCAATTGTCGATGGTGACATCACCGGTGGCAACGGCATCCTCGGCATTGGTATCCTGATGATTCTTGCCGGATTCGGATTCAAGATTGCTGCTGTTCCGTTCCACTTCTGGGCACCGGAAGCCTACGAAGGGGCACCTGCACCGATTTCCGGCTTCCTCTCCTCAGCGTCGAAAGCCGCAGGGTTCGTCATCACGTTCCGGGTGTTTGTCGACGTGTTCCCGATTGGAGCGGTTGGAGACACTGTCGACTGGGTTGTTGCCTTCCAGGTGCTGGCCATCGTGACGATGACCGTCGCCAACTTTGCCGCACTCAAACAGACGAACGTCAAGCGCATGCTTGCGTATTCTTCGATTGGACACGCTGGCTACGTACTGATTGCTGTTGCGGCCCTCACCGGCGGGAATCAGGCGTTCATCCTCGGTTCAGGGATGGCACACCTGTTCGTTTACGGGTTCATGAACACTGGTGCGTTCCTCGTCATTGCCCTTGTCGAGTACTGGGGTGTTGGCCGGACGATTGAGGATTACAACGGGCTGGCAACGCAGGCACCCTTCGCTGCTGCGGCAATGAGCCTGTTCCTCTTTACGTTGGCTGGCCTCCCGCTTGGTGGTGGCTTCCTCTCGAAGTTCTACCTCCTGTGGGCATCTATCGAAGGTGGTGTTGCACTGCTTGCGATTGCACTCATCGTCAACAGCGCTGTCTCCCTGTATTATTACACTCGAGTCGTCAAGGCGATGTGGGTCGAAGAGCCAAGCGAAAGTCTTGAAATCAATAGCTATCCGGTGGGCCTCTATACCGCCATCGCTCTGGCTGCACTCGTTACCGTGCTCTTGCTCCCTGGCTTTGGGTTCGTTGTGGAGTACGCACAGACCGCAGCCGAAATGATTGCACCACCGTAACTCTACCTCGATAACGGCTTTCGACGTTTTTCGTGTTATCGCTGCAACGTGATGGTAACCGCAGTTCCGCTGGGCTTGGTCTCTTCGACAGTAATTGACCCACCAGCTTCTTCGACGATGAGATGAATGAGCCAGAGGCCCAGTCCGCTACCGTGATATAGTTGTTCGCTTTCGTTGTTTCCAGTCAGTACCTGTCTATCCATCTCAGGGATTCCTGGGCCGTTGTCAGCGACCGTAATTGATGGACCATCTGTATCGTCGGTCACTTGAATTTCGACGACAGGTGAATCGCTTTCTGCGTGTACAATCGAATTCTCTATGAGTTCGGCGACTGCCTGTTCAATAGCCACGGTAGTTGTCACAGGACACGTCTCAGGTATCGTCAGCGCTATCTCGGCAGTTGGGTATTGATCACGCTTTCGGTCAGCGAGCGTTCTTGCCAATTGAGAGAGGTCAACTGTCTGACTACGGGACGACTCAGTCAAAAATTTCGTTATATCACGCTGTTTCTGGACCATCCGGTTGACCTTCCGGCTGGTTTCCAGAATCCGATTGGTGTCCTCCACGAGTTCTCCCTCGACCGCAGCCTGTAATTTCTCGGCAAACATCCCAATCGTCGTCATATCGTTTCGCAGGTTATGTCGGAGGACGCGGTCAATCACTTCCAGTTGCTGCTCTCTCGATTTTACATCTGTCACAACTCGACAGATAGCCAGCGTTCCTGCAACTGACCCATCTTGGTCGTAGTATGGATATCGCCTCGTTGAGAAGACTTCGTGATCTTCCGCTGGAAACGTGGGTGAAATTGTATACCGAACCGGCTGCTCCGTCTCGATGACCTCCTGTTTGCGCTCCTCAATGAACGTCGCTGATTCCTCGTCCATAAATGCAGTCTCAGTCTCGCCGAGTAATTCTTCACGAGGCATCTCAGCATATGTCGTGAGCGCGTCGTTGACCAGAATAAATTGCCCCTCTTTGTCCTGAAGCATAATGGGGTCTTCCAACCGCTCAACGATGTCGCGAATCATCTCCAGTCGTTTTGTAACGTTCACACGCTCTGTGATATCTGATTGAATAGCAACAAAACGTTCAAGTTCGCCAGAGTCGCTTTTGACTGGCGCTATCGTTTGGCTTGCATGATATCGCTCTCCATCTTTCCGTTCGTTTAGAATATC
>LKNH01000041.1 GCA_001564135.1 Halobacteriaceae archaeon Tc-Br11_E2g27
ATGTTGTCACGCACCCAGACGACGATGATGATACTGAGGGCGTACTTGGAGACGATATCGAGGGCGCTGTAATCCCAGGAGGTCACAACGGCCGTCTCGAAGATCGCGAGTCCTTCGTTACCGAGCGCCCAGAAGATGGCGTAGCCGAACCATGTCACCACGGTCAGCCATTTCAGGGTGTTGAATATTTCAACAGTTCCTGCGGCCTTTGCGTCTTCTGGCCACTCGACAAGCAGGATGTAGATGACGACCAGGAAGTACACACAGCTCAGCGCGTACCACCACCAGCGCATGAGGTGGCTGGACGTGGTCAGTGCTGCGGCAAGACCGGTCACCATGATACCGATGTCGAAGATGATTGCGGTGAAGATTTTCGTGATGTTAGAGCCCGCAATCAGTCCGAGGGCAAGCAGGATGAACGGTGTGGAGAACGTCCATGTCAGGTAGCGACCCCACAGGACCATCGTTCCGTCCTCTTCTACAGCACCCTCACTCGTTTCAAGTGTTTGCGTGGCTTCATACATCCCATGCCCTTCCGGCATCTCCAGAATGGAGAGGGTAAGTCCCGATGCCAGCCCTGAATAGCTGGCGATCGAAACCGCTGAGATACCCATCACGGACACGATGATGAGCTGTGAGCGCGGGTCTTTGACATTCCGGCCCAGCCACATCAACAGCAGGAGTGTGGCCCCAGCGAGGAAGATATTTGCGTACAGGGACGCTCCGAACACGGCGTCATTGAGCCCGTGCTCGAAGAAGTCCTGCATCGATGCACCCAGTACCAGTGTATCTGTCAGTGCGCCTGTTTGCATGCTACGGTATAGGCTTAGGATAACTATTTAAAGAATATAGGCTCATACGAGTAAGGTCCGTCCTATTGACAACGGAGACTGAAAAGCAGAACTGCCAGTAAACCCCTTCAAAGGCCGTTATATTACGAGTATCAAGAACAATCACTGCCGTTCTTGTAGCCTATCAAGCACAACGATGACGAGCGCACCAATCGCGCCCGAGAGTGAACTCAAACGAACATCTCCAATAGGCGTTGCTGCTGGCCGATACGGCCTAATACGCTGTTCAGTGAGAGTTGCAATGGTTTCTGGTGTCACTATCCCGACCACCGCAAATATCAGAGATATCACAATGGCAGCCGTCCCGAGCAATAAAAACCATGCAGCAATATCTTCAACGCGGATAATCTTCCGGGCAGCCGACGCAGACTCCACCTCATGGATGACTTTCTGTCGTAGTCCCAGCAAAAAGAGTGAAACGATGAACACAGTCACCACTCCGTAGAACGCAAAAGAACCGATGCTGAGCCGATATGGGTTAGCCTGTGTCGTCGGTTCAACCTCGGTAATAAACGTGGTCTGGACCGCAATCAGTGGGGCAAGCAGCCCAGAAAGAGCCAGTATCGCAGAAGCGAATCGGACTTTCTGTCTCAGCGTGAGCGGAATCATCCGCCGTTCACTTACCTCCGCCTCCGCGTACGGGTCACCGGCAATCAGTCTATCAACGAGGGTATCATCCTCGTCCATCTGTTAGTGGCCTCGGTAGTTGATAAGACTAGCAGGGCCTGAAGCGTATAACCGCTTCTCCTGACAAGGAAGTTATCCAGATACTGTCTGCTATGATACCAACTAGAGCCATTTACAACACAATCGCACAGCGGTCAGTACGAATCAGCATTATATGCTCCATAGCTGACCAGTGCGCCTATAGCGATGAGCAAAACACCGAGCACACCGAAGGATTCGAGGCCATAGAATAGGACTAACGGAAGCCCGCCGATTGCAAGGCAAATACCGCCGAGGACACCTCGTGTTTCCATGGTGGCGTTTAGAACGGTGGGAGTTAATATCCTGCGGGAAGCGCTGACCAGGCGCTCAAATCAGTCTCCACTGCCAGCCATTGAACAACGCCAAGAGCCGTTATGAGCACTCTTAAGATGACGGGACCGTTTGTTCGGCACATGAACACCCGGGACCTTTCTGCGAATATTCCCTACCGTGCAGGACAAGGGATAGAAGAGGTAGCACGCGACCTCGGCCTTGACCCTGACGATCTCGTCAAGCTTTCCTCGAACGAAAATCCGTTTGGACCAAGCCCGAAAGCAATCGAAGCCATCGAAGCCGCTGCGGCAGATGTACATACCTACCCGAAAGCCGCTCACACCGACCTCACCGCTGCGATTGCTGACCAATGGGGCCTCTCCCCTGAACAAGTCTGGTTGACTCCAGGTGGGGATGGGTTATTGGATTATCTCTCCCGCGCGATGCTTTCAGAGGGTGACCGCGTCCTGGCTCCAAAGCCAGGATTTGCATACTATCCGATGAGCGCCCGGTATCACGGGGCTGTTGTCGAGAGTTATCCCCTTGCAAAGGAAAACGGATTTGCACAGACCGCAGAAGCAATTCTTGACCAGTATGACGGCCAACGGTTCGTCTACATTACGACACCGCACAACCCGAGCGGGTCGGAGATGCCACTCGATGAAATCGAGACGCTTGCCGAAGAGACCGATACGGAGACGCTCATCATCGTTGATGAAGCCTACGGCGAATTTACAGCGGAACCATCGGCACGTGGGCTCCTCGATGACCGAGATGATATCGCCATTCTTCGAACCTTCTCGAAAGCCTACGGGCTTGCAGGACTTCGGCTCGGATACGGCCTCATTCCATCGGAATGGGCGGACGCCTACGAGCGAATCAACACACCGTTTGCGGTCAATCTGTTGGCATGTCATGCAGGTCTCGCTGCGCTATCCGACGACGAACATGTCGAGCGAACCGTCGAGACAACACGCTGGGCGCGTGAGTTTATGCACGATGAACTGAATGCGCCGACATGGCCAAGTGGTGGGAACTTTGTCCTTGCCGAGGTTGAGGATGGCGCTGCCGTAGCGGAGGCGGCCCAGAAAGAGGGCGTAATCATCCGTGACTGTGCAAGTTTTGGACTGCCGGAATGTATCCGAATCACCTGTGGAACTGAACAGTCAACCCGCCGGGCAGTAAGTACACTAAACGAAATCATTGGAGGTGACTGACCAGTGCGAGTTGCTGTGACCGGGACACCAGGAACTGGGAAAACAACGGCAACTGATTTGGTTGATTCCTCGCTTTCCCTTATTCATCTCAACGAGGTTATCAAAGAGAAAGAGTTCAGCGTTGATTACGACGATAGTCGTGACACTGTGGTGACTGATATGGACGCTGTAGGCGACTGGCTTACTGGAAAGGATGATGTCATCGTCGAGTCTCACCTCTCGCATCAGTTTGATGTTGACAAAGTGGTAGTGCTTCGGTGTCATCCGGAAACACTCCAGTCTCGGCTGACTGACCGTGGCGAATCGACGGCAAGTGTTGAAGAAAATGCAGAAAGCGAAGCGCTTGATATCATCCTCAGCGAGGCAGTATCTCGTCACGGTGAGCAGAGCGTATATGAGATTGATACGACCGACCGGGAACCGGCGGCCATCGCAGAAGATATCGAAGCAGTGGTCGCCGGGGAAAAGTCACCCAGCGTTGGCACCGTCTCGTTTATCGATTATCTCGCAGACCGGACACGAAGATAGCTATGACACTTGATGCACTCAGACCCCTTGCAGAACGGTTCCTTGAACCGTTTGTGACACTCTCGAAGCGGCTTGGATTGACACCTGATGCGGTGAGCTTGCTTGCACTGCTTGCAGCAGTGGGCGGCGGAGTCGGGTTTTATCTTGCCGGCCAGGAACCGATACTCTATCTGATTGGGGCATTTTTCGTCTTTCTCAACGGCTTATTGGACCTGCTCGATGGGGCACTCGCTCGAGAGCTTGATACTGCTTCGCCAGCAGGAGACCTCCTCGACCATGTCCTTGACAGATATGCGGATTTGATACTCATCGCTGGCCTGGCCGGCGGGGTTGGCGAGTACGCTCTTGGATTTGCTGCCGTGACTGGCGTGTTGATGACCTCGTATCTCGGAACACAGGCCGAGGCTGTCGGCCTGGACAGAGTATACGGCGGATTGCTCGGTCGGGCGGACCGACTGATGTTGACTGGCGTTGTCGGAGTCGTCGCTGCGCTCTATACCGCACGTATCTCTGGATTTACTGTGGTTGGCTGGCTGCTTGTCATCTTTGCAGTCGTCGGGCACATGACTGCACTGCAACGGTTTTATTATGCGATGAAGGACCTGGATTGAGACAGAGTCTTAGGGCGATTTTCCGGATGGGTCCGAGTTGAGGTTTCTTTGGCTACTACAGATGAAAACGATTATCAATTTGTTGGCGACCACCCAATCGCTCGGTACACGGCGTACGATTTATGCGGGGGGCTAGCCAAGTGTGTGTATGGTCCAATGTGAGATGTGCGGGAAAGAGACGAAATCCCCGAATAAAGCGAAAATCGAGGGTGCTGTACTCGAAGTGTGCGATGAGTGTACCGACTTTGGGACCGAAATCAAAGAGCAGACATCGTCCAGTACGTCAACGAAATACTCGACAGGTAGCTCGTCCTCTGGCTCATCCAGTTCCAGCTCCAGCGGTGCAGCCACGACAGGTTCGGGTAGCGGAGGCTCAACCGGCGGCGGGCGACGGCGAGATATGTTCGATGATATGGACGAGATTGCGGAGGATTTCGACGAACAAATACGTACTGCACGGGAGAGTGCAGGCCTCAGCCAGGAAGAGCTTGCAGACAACCTCAACGAAAAGGCAAGCCTGATTCGCAAGCTCGAACGGGGCGATACGCTTCCGACTGACAGCATCCAACAAAAGCTCGAACGAAAACTCGACATCGACCTAACGGCTGGTGGTGGTGTCGATGAGTCCGAATGGTCGAGCGGTTCGTCAACGGGAAGCTATACGCTTGGCGATGTCGTCGAGCGGAAAGATTCCTAGAACCGCTGGTCAATCTCATCTACGTCTTCAACGTCCAGGTCGTCTGCAAGGGCGTCTAATTCTGCTTCTATCTCCGCAATCTCAGCTGTCAGTTGCTCGAATTCGGTGCTTTCCTGCAACTCTGACCGTGGCTTTTCAACCTGTAGAACATTACGTTTGAGCTTCTTTGCAGTTAATTCCTGGACAAGTTCGTTATACTCTTCGAGTGTTACCAGCCGTTCGACGGTTTCAAGCAGTTCATCCCGAGTGATTGGTTTGACGAGATAATCGTCGATTCGAAGGTCGATAATATCGAAATCCGGGTCAACGGCTGTTACCATTGCGACATGACACTCGACTCCCTCCTGTTCGATGTGTGCGAGTACTTCACTGCCGGATATCCGTGGCATTCGGCGGTCCAGAAGAACGACATCGAACGAAGAATCAACTAGTTCGAGTGCCTCTTCCCCGCCATTGGCGATGGTGACATCGTACGTGTCGGGGAGGTAGGCACCATACATTTCTGCGAGTTCAACCTCGTCCTCGACGATGAGCACGGACACCTCGGAGTCGGTCTCTGCAGTCACTGGCTGTATGTTGCGGGAGTCGGTATATTAAGATTCGGTGTTATTACGGAAACAGATACTGTCTCACGACAATGGCGGCTCTCGGGCAGAGTTGGCTACAACGAGCAGGCTACTGGTTGCCATCGCCAGCGCGGCAAACAGCGGATTCAATAGCCCTGTCAGTGCCAGTGGAATCGCAATACCGTTGTAGACAAAGGCCCACGCAAGATTCTCTTTGATTCGCGTCCGGGTTCCCTTGGCGGTATCGAACACTCGCGGAACCTGTCTGAGGTCACCATCAAGGACAATAGCATCGGCTGCGTCCGTTGCCAGTTGTGTTCCGCCTTCCACAGCGATACCCACATCAGCGACAGCAAGTGCAGGAGCGTCGTTGCTGCCGTCACCGACCATTGCAACAGTCTCACTCGCTGCGAGTCGACGGACTGTTTCGGCTTTTCCATCCGGCGGAACGCCGGCGAACACATCATCGACATGCTCGTGCTCCCGAAACCGCTCTGCTGCAGGCCCGTCATCTCCCGTCAGAACGATAATCCGGTGGCTTGGTCCAATCGTAGTAATAACTGACTCCCACTCTTCACGCTCAACGTCGCCGACAGCAATCACACCGCGTGCTCTTCCGTTCCATCCAACAACGACTGGAACGTCCCCGCGCTGTCGTATCGATTCGATTTCCTCGACAAGTTCTGTCGAGATACTCATCCCCTCTGTCTCAAGAAGCGAGGGATGGCCAACAACCGTATATTCACCCTCAACGGTGGCCGAAACACCGCGTGGGAAGCGTTCAAACGAATCAAGAATTCCCTGGCTGGAGTCCGTCTCAGGCGTTGGGCCTCTGGTAAGGACTCCGTTGGACTGCTCTGTGAGGTGGTCAGTTCCACCATCAGTCACTGGTGTGGTCTCGTTGGCTTTCCCTGTAATTGCTGTGGCAATTGGATGAGTGGAAAACTGTTCAATCAGGGCGGCCCGCGTTAGGATATCCACGGACGTTCCGTCTTCCGAGACTGTTCCCTTCACAGACATTTCACCATCAGTCAGGGTACCAGTCTTATCGAAGACAATCGTTTCGACGTCAGCGCTATGCTCAAACAGCGCCGGCGTCGTAACCACTATACCCTGGTTTGCCGCGGACTGCAGTCCCGAAGCAACGGCCAATGGGGTTGCAAGTCCCAGCGCACACGGGCAAGAGACGATCAGCACGGTAAGTGCTGTCAACATTGCGATCTGTGCCGACCCACCCGTGAGGAGAATTCCCCCTGCCGCCAGCGCGGCGATAACTAACACAAGCGGAACAAAAATCGTTGCCAGTGTATCAGCAACCCGCTGTGCACCGGGTTTTGTTGCCTGGATATCCCACAACATCCCGACTACCCTATCAAGAGTGCTTTCGGCCTCTTCACCGGCAGTTATCACCATCGGTGCGTCGGTGACAACAGTTCCACCACGGACATCATCACCCGGCCGTTTCGTCGTCGGAAGCGATTCGCCAGTGACGAGCGCTTCGTCGACAGCAGCAGTGCCCTCAGCGACAGTTCCATCTACCGGAATTCGTTCACCAGGTGTAACCCGGAGTTTCTCGCCTGGTTCGACCTCATCAATTGAGATGGTCTCACCATCGACCCTTGTTGCCTCATCAACTTGTAACTCAGTCAGGTCAGCAAGCAATCCTGCAGTCTGTCGTTTGATGCGAGACTCATAGTAGTTACCGACGGTGACAGCCATCACGACCACTATTGTCACGTCGTAGTACAGGTCAGACTCGCCCATGAAGATACGGCCAGTACTGTAGAGGTAGGCCGCGAGTGCAGCGATTGTGACCAATAAGTCGACGTTCGGTCGTCGTGCTCGGATGCTGATATACGCACCACGGAGCATCGGATAACCAGTGTAAAACAGAATAATCGAGGTGACGGCCGCAAGTTGCCCGTAGACGTACAATCCATCCCACTGCCCAAGGGTGACAATCGGGTCGAAGCCGAAATATGTCGGATACAGAAAGATGATATACCACGTCATCGCCATCATGCCAAAGAATCCACCGACAAGTAGGCGACTGGCCATATCTGGGCCGGATGGAGTTGACTCACCCCGCTCTCTGGCAGTGTATCCGAGCTTCGAAAGGTCCTCAGTTACGTCATCTGTGGTTGTTTGTTCCGGGTCATAGCTTACTTTGACCGCTTCTGCAGCGTAACTGGCTTCTGCGTCATAGACGCCGCTTTTCTTTTGGGCAGTTGTCTCAAGAAAGACCTCACATGTCGCACAGTGCATCCCACCGACAGCAAGGTATGCCGTTTCAGCGTTATCAGGAAGCGACTGGGATTCCTCCGTGGCTTCCTGTGAGTTATACTCCTTGAGGTCGATATCGCCGAGGCTCTGATAGACCGATAGACAGCCCTGACAGCAAAAACGTCCGTCAACATCTGTGGCTGTTATTGGTGAATCGCCGACCGGTAATTCACAGAGTGTGCACTTGGTCATTGTCGAGTGTGGGCCACTTGTTCGTGATTTTCATTGAAACCGCAAAGCAATAGATTAAACGGAGGAAGTAACGTGGTCAATGGTGATTAAGCACCCTCGTTAGTGTGAGGGAGTCTCTGAACGACCATTCGAGTCCTCAAGGGCGCCGAACATGAGCATGAGGAATCCAGCAATGTAAAAGATGCTGAACAGACTCATTGCACCAAGGTACGTCGGCATCCGACCACTCATCGCTGCGTAGATGCCGACAGGGATAAGTGCCAACAATGCGAGTGCCGCAACGTGGTATGCTTCGTAGTCCATTGATTACCCATATTTAGAGGGTGTTTATTTAAACACTTTCTCCAGTTCTCGGGCGGTGGGAACGGCGGTACCTTCTTAACTGGAGGGACCCGTAACGAGGTGATATATGGCTACAGAACAACCTGCTGCAGACCATACGGATGATATTCAGCGTGAGATAGGTCACGATGAATACAATCCAGTCGGAACGCTGGCGTTGGTATTCATCTACTTCGTAATCGTATCCATGCTGTGGATATTCGTCTACTTCGTTGAATTCCTTGGTCGCATATCACCAATGGTGGTGTTCTAAACGATGGAGATCCACAAATACGAGAAAATCTGGTTCGCTGCTGCGCTCGTGATGGTGGTACTGTTTATTTCTAGTGTCGCCTACGGCGCAGTTGGTGCTGGCATCCAGATGGTTGATGATGAAGGTGGAGAGATTAACCCGAATGAAATTGGTGAACATCCAAAGTTCGAGGGGTTCCAGGATGTTGCCGGAACTGAAGCGTCCGTAACACAGGTGAATGAATCCCACTACGAAGCACAAATTCAGGCCAACCATCCCAATTTCTTCCCAGGGGAAATAACGATCCCTGAAGGGTCGACTGTGACATTCTATATCACTGCAGGCGATGTCATTCACAGCTACGACATCGTCGGAACAAATGTTAACACGATGGTTATCCCCGGACAAATTGCTGAGATAACCGCAGAGTTCGAGGAGCCGAAAGAGTACGGCGTCATCTGTACCGAATACTGCGGTGAACTGCATCACGAAATGGAGGGGAAAGTAAACGTTGTCTCACAGGAGGAATGGGATGAAAACTACACGGATGATTTGATAACCATAGACGAACGCGGAGGTGACAACTAATGGGAGTGTTCGCAGATAGATATCCAGACGAAGCAAAAGTCGTTCGAGCAGCGCTTGCGAGTTCGTTCCTCGCGCTTCTAATCGGCGGAGCCATGGGGCCGCTTCAGACGCTCCATAGAATTGATTATCTCCGGATTATGCCGAGCGAAAGTTATTACACCGTGCTCACGCTCCACGGTGTTGCCCTTGTTATTTTGTTTACCATCTTTTTCCTAGTCGGATTCTATCAGTGGGCGGTTACCGATAGCCTTGACAGACCGGCTGAGGATATCCGGTTTACATGGCTCTGGTACGGACTGATGTCACTCGGTGCGCTGATGGCATCGCTTGCAATCCTCGGTGGCTTTACCGATGCGACTGACATCAGTGCAAGCGTGCTCTTTACGTTCTACGCGCCGCTTGAAGCACATTGGCTGTTTTATGTCGGCTTAACCACATTCATTATCGGTACGTGGCTTGCCGGTGCCGACTGGTTCCGCTCATGGTGGAACTGGAAAAAAGAAAACAAAGGAGAGAAAACGCCGCTGCGGACCTTTATGGTCCTGACGACGATGCTGATGTGGTATCTTGCGACCATCGGCGTCGCCTCTGCTGTGTTGTTCTTCTTGCTCCCGTGGTCGCTGGGTATCGTCGACAGCGTCAATCCACTGTTGACACGGACGCTGTTCTGGTACTTCGGCCACCCAGTTGTGTACTTCTGGCTGCTGCCAGTCTACATGATTTGGTACGTTATTCTCCCACAGATTGCCGGTGGTCGACTGTTCAGTGACGCACTCGCACGAATTGTGTTCGTCCTCTTCCTCGTGCTTTCGGTGCCAGTCGGTATTCACCACCAGTATCTCGATCCTGGGATTGCGGAAGGGTTCAAGTTCCTCTCCGCATCGAACACGATGTTCCTCCTCCTGCCAAGCCTGCTGACAGCATTTACTGTCGTTGCAAGCATCGAACACGGTGCTCGTCAACGTGGCGGTGAAGGTTACTTCCGCTGGCTCACTGTCTTGCCATGGCGAAATCCAGCCTTCACCGGGATGGCGCTTGCAGGCTTGATGTTCGCCGCAGCAGGATTCTCCGGCATGGTCAACGCCGGAATGAACCTGAACTACCTCGTGCACAACACAATGTGGGTTCCAGGCCACTTCCACCTGACAGTCGGGACGGCGGTGGCGCTAACGATTATGGCGGTCACCTACTGGTTCCTCCCACGAATTACTGGTAATCCGATATTCAGCATGCGCCTGGGTCTCGTTCAGGTGCTCACCTGGTTCGTTGGGATGGTACTGATGAGTAACGCGATGCACCGCGTGGGTGTCGGTGGCGAACCACGCCGGACTGCTGACCCGTTCTACGATTTCGAATTTGAGGGAGTTATTGGCAGCATTGGGGAGCTTCACCTCCAGATTGGTCTGGGGGCTCTCATACTCACGCTCTCGCTGGTGCTGTTCTTTATCCACCTCATCTTCTCGTGGTTCGGCATCAGTTCGACGACGAAGATTACGTCGGAAGCGGCGATTAGAAAACCACTGTCAGGAAAAGAGCATGCACCTGCAGTGCTTGAAAACTTCCGACTATGGGTTGCGATTGCAGCCGTGTTGATTGTCCTCGTGTACACGATACCAATTGCATCAATCATCGTTGATGGTGGCCTGTTCGGACCGGACGTTGCGCCGGTGAGACCGGACCACGCGCCGCTATTTGGCCTATCAGGACTGTCACTTAGCACAGAGTGGCTCGTTGCGGGCGCAGCCGGTGCTGTCGGCGCTATCGCTGCAATAGCAGGGGTGTTGCGATGAACCGGCCCAGCACCGCTGGACTGCTGGTCCTGCTGGCCTTTGCAGTCCCCGTTGTCATCGAAGCACACACCGTGCTTGCCTATCTTGGGATTGACATTCCAGTGAATGTCTACTATCCCGCCTCAGTCGCTTTGGTGCTCCTCATCGTCGGTGTGCTCATGCTCTTGCCTAAGAACGGAGCGGACTCGGGAAAGGCGACTGAAGCATAGGCAGATTCTATCATCTGTTCGAACATATGGTTTGATATGATTGGGTTCCGATAGTTACGACTGGATACAATGGCCGAAGAAAACCCCATCACGACTGCATTCGAAATCCAGCGACAGACCCTCGAACAGAGTCAAAAAGCGCTTGAACAGTCTATCGAGTTCCAAAAGGAACTGAGCGAAGCACTTTCAGGCGGTATCGATGAAGGTGTCGAAGCACAGCAACGAACCGTCGAGATAACCCGCAATGCCCTCGACCGGTATCTCGAAGCGATTGAATCGTCCGTCCCTGGTTCCGAATCCGGTATTGCACAGATTCGGGATGCGATGGACGAACAGTTCGAAGCACTCGATGAGGCGGGTGAAGAAGCCGCTTCGATGGCTGAAGAAGGTCTAGAAGAGTACGGTGACCTTTCCGAAACCTATCTAGAAACACTGGGCGAGCAGCTAAAGTTGTTACAGGAGACTCACGAAGACCTCGAAGCACAAACAGTCGAGTTTGTCGAGGAGACCGAATCACAGCTTGAAGAGTTACAGGAAGAAGCCGAAGGACAGATTGAAGAACAAATTGAGCGGATTCAAGAACAGACCGACCAGCTTCGACAGCAGGTAGAAGAAGAGTAACTTGGTTTCCGCTCGTTCACCGGGAATTTACGTCCAGTTGTCCAGTCCCGTCTGGACGAGAGTGTCTTCGATTCGTTCGAACCCACGGGAGACCTCATCCGGAGAGACTTCCCACTGGTCGATAACGAACTCACGAGCGGCGTCGACATCCGGTGAGATGTCGGTGGAGACATCGACATCCCGCACATTCGGCTGGAGGAACAAATTACGAATTCGGTCGACATGTGCAATCTCTTCTCCCCGGTGTTTGAGTACGGCATCGATGGTGTCGTGTTCTTTGATAAGTTTCACGCCAGTTTTTGGGCCGATACCAGTGATACCGTCATTAAAATCAGTGCCACAGAGAATTGCAACGTCGACAAGTTGCTCCCAGGTAATCTCGTGTGTCGCAAGCGTCTTCTCGAAATCCATCAGTTCCGGGTCGCCTTTGCTGGTCAACTGCCGAAGTGTGTACGGTGCCCCAAACAACAGCGCGTCGTAATCTTCCGTTCCGGCGTAATCGACGGTTCCGCTCCTAGCCATATGCGCACATTGAGATTCCCCTTCCGCTGGAGCCTCAACAATCGGTACGTCCAGCAAAGCAAGCAACTCACGAGTCGTGTCCAGAATAGTCTCCGTCAGCCGCTGTGTGCGAGATTCGAGTCGGGCAACAGCAACTGGGTCTCCTTTTTCACGCGCGCTTTCGAGCTGGTTCTCATACTGCTCACGTTGTGCCCGCCGGTCGGCTATCTCATCTGCTTTCAGGTCAGTCACAGCCCCATCAAAGACAAACACAGGCGTCAAGTCGTGAGCAAAGAATTTTGGAAGCCCCTGAACAATGCCAATCAAATTTGCAACTTCCGTTCCGTCGTCAGTAGTGTATGCCGACTCGCTTGTCCACTTGACGGTCGTTGTCAGGTACCGATATAACCAGTTGTGTGCATCGACCGCAACGGTCGACCCCTCAAGCGAATCAAACGAAATCTCTTCGATAGCAGCGAGCTGTCGAAGGTCTGCATTTCCCATACCTGTTCATATAGTCGAATCCGCTTTTGTATATCGGTGTACGTCCGGGATAGTGGCCGCATTGACCAACACTACACTAACTGAAAATCAGTCGTTACCTTCTGCTGTCGGAGTTGTACCCTCTGACGAACGGCTGTAGGCTCTTGCGGCGCTGTAGAGAATGATTGAGCCGACAAAGAACGAGGAGCCAACCAGCAACACCACGCTGAGGATATCAAGGGCCCCGTAGCCAATCCAGTTTGCGAGTTCACTGAAGCCAACGCCGGCGCTTGCGAGCATCATCATGATGCCGAAGTAGATGATGACATCATCTTCTTCAACTATCGTCGTCGCTGCAGAGCCGAGTCGAGCACCGAGGGCACTACCGACCAACAACATTGTGACGACGGGAAGGTCGACGCTTCCTGACATCCCGTAGGTGAACGCACCATAGGCTCCCGAGAACAATCCAGCAAAGAGGCTTGTTCCGAC
>LKNH01000042.1 GCA_001564135.1 Halobacteriaceae archaeon Tc-Br11_E2g27
ATCCAGATAGCACCCCAGTTTGTATTGAAATATTTCCGAGAGACGTCATCAACACGGCCGGATTCGAACGATTCGGTGTTCGATGATTTGATGACCTGAATCCCGCCGAGGTTGTTCTCCAGTCGAGAGTTAACTTTCCCGACGGACGAGCGAACGGCCGCGTATTTCGGTTGGATTTTCTTGACGAAGATGTAGGTGAAAACGGCAATCAACGGGACGGGAGCCATCGCGACGAGGGCGAGCTGTGGGTTCAGCCAGAAGAGTAAAAATCCGATACCGAGAACCATCACAACGAGCCTGAATGCGGAGTTCAGCCCGTCGTTCAGAAACCGTTCAAGTTGGTTAACATCGTTTGAGAGGACGGACATCATCTCGCCAGTCTGTTTATCCGCAAAAAACTCCATATCAAGGCGCTGCATCTTGTCGTAGGTTGACGTCCGGACGTCGTGTTGAATATCCTGTGCGAAGGAGTTGAACCCCCAATTTCTGAGCCAGTGGAAGATAGCGCCGATAGCAAACGACAGTGCAATCAACACCACAATCATGAAAAACTGGCCTTCCTGTGTCGGGGGAATCCATGACTGCGGAACGACAGTGAACGGAATCTGTTGGGCGAGCGCCTCAGCACCAGCGCCTTCGTTGAACACGGCATCGATAGCTGCTCCGAGGAGAAGAGCAGGAAGTAAATCGAGGATACGGGCAAAGATACTAGCGACAATGCCAACCGTTACTGCGAACCAGTAAGGTCGCCCATATTCACGCAAGAGGCGTCGCATTGGGTCCTCGATGTTATCCCGTTGCTCCTCGAACGGGTCATCCTTATCCCAGTCGACTTTGGACATGCATTTTCACAGTGGATACTGCTACATAGGCGTTATTGTCTGAATGAGAATATATCAGAAGTCGATGAACGGCCACAACTCACCTAGAGCAGAGAGTCAACGATATCAAGCACCTCAGCCGTCACATCGGAAATTGACTGTGTTGCATCGACACGAACGAACCGCTCACGTTCCGCTTCGATGAGTCGTTCATAATTGTTGCTGACAGTTTCGAGATAGGAGGCTGTTTCAAACTTGTTTGTCGCGCCGCTCCGGGTGGCTCCTGTTTCCGGGTCGATATCGAGATAGATAGTCACATCAGGAGGCCGAGTCCACGGTTCGTGGACAGCACGGACAAATCCGAGCGCGTCATCAAATCGGTCAGCAAGTGTCGCTCCCTGATAGGCATAACGCGAATCGGAATAACGGTCCGAAATGACCAGTTCCCCACGGTCGAGGGCCGGTCGGACAACTCGTGAGAGATGGTCGGCATGGTCAGCAGTGTACAAAAACAGTTCCGCAAGCGAGTCCGCTTCATCATCGTTTATCGAGCGGTTAACTGCCTCCCCATACCAGGAGTCTGTTGGTTCTCTGGTAAACGTCGTTTCAGGGAGGAAATCTGCCGTTTTGAGTGCATCAATACAACTGCTTTTGCCGCTCCCATCCAACCCTTCAAGCGTCACGAGCATACTCGTATCTCTGTGTTGTGGTATGTAAATTCGGCGGGTCGGCCCCAGAGCCGGCAATATCAATCCGTCACCTGCGTTGTGATATCCCACCCACAGTCCGTGTTAGCTCGAATACGGTCGTAAAAGGCGCGTAGCCCTTCTTTTTCGGTGGCTGGAAGGACATGCAGTCGAACCCGCCCATCCCGAATCGAAATGCGAAAGACATCCGTCGTCTCCGTGTCCTTGACCAGATACAGGGGCATCGGTAAACTGAAAAAGTCGCCCCACCGGTACGGTCCTGTTTCCAAAATTGACTCAACCATTCCGACGAGTTCCTGTGTCGAGTGTCCCGTCTCTGGGGTGAGGACAAACAGCGTTCCCCCTTCATACGAAACTCCACCGCTGAATGGAAACTCTCGCTGTGGATGTTGTGGGATGGTAAACGACGGGTCCTCTGCCATCACATGTGAGTATGTCGTCATTCCTTTTATAATAGCGGTCGGGTGAGCTGTCTGACAGGAGCCCCGAGTTGTTTTTGCGCATCCAGTCCCACATTCCGGTATGTGTGGTCGTTATAGTTTGTTTGTCCCACCCGAGCAGCTGGCCGACCGGTTTGACGTGACTGTCGACACCTACGAACGGACGTACAACGCCGCTCCGAGCCAATCGTTGCCTGTTATCGCCGATACAGACCAGGAAACGCTGTCTTCGATGGAATGGGGGTTCATCCCACCGTGGGCAAACCGTCGAAGCGATGGTGGGCATATTAATGCCCGTGCAGAGACCCTCGATTCAAAACCTACCTTCAGCGATGCACTCCAGAAGAACGAACGGGATGGCCTCCGGACAGGTCGGTGTCTGGTCCCAGCTGATGGATTTTACGAGTGGGTAGAAACGGCAAATGGAAAACAGCCCCATCGGGTAACGGTCAACGGCGGCGAACCGTTCGCTATGGCCGGCCTCTGGGCACAGTGGCGACCTGAAACAGAACAAACGGGTCTTGATGCATTCGCGACGGGCGAACAGTCGACGGACGAAACGGTGCGAGAAACGTTCACCATCGTGACGACGGAGCCAAACAGCGTTGTCCGCGAACTTCATCACCGCATGGCGGTTATACTCCCGGAGTCAGCGGAACAGAGCTGGTTGAGTGGAGATGTCGAGGCGGCTCTCAACTTATGTGAGCCGTATCCAGCAACGGAAATGCGCCACTACGAAGTCTCGCCTGCTGTGAACAATCCGGCCAACGATTCGCCAGCCGTTGCTGAACCCATCGAGTGAAAACGAGAACTTATACTACCAGACGTAAGCCTTTAAACAATCTCGCCACCCCGGGGTGGCGAGTAAGTGTACGAATTTACGTCCGGCAGTATTACGAGAGGTCGACAACGAGCACAGGCGTTCCCGCCCGTTTGACGACACGTTCCGTGGTACTCCCGAGCGTTGCAATCTGTTCCGGCCCAGTTTTGCCGTGAGTACCCATAACGATGACATCAATGTCCGCTTCGTCAGCGTACTCAACGATACGGCGGTCCGGGATACCCTCGTCCAGTTGGGTGAGACAGTCGACACCCTCATCCTCAATGCGAACCTGCGCATCATCCAGTGCACGTTCGCCTTCCATCTCGATTGCCTGCTTGATTTCGTCGGTCGTATCGGCGTCTGCAGCCATATACCGACGTTTATCCTGCACGTACAGAACGTGAATGCGAGCGTCATGTGCGTCAGCTATCGCTAGCGCATGGTCTAGTGCCTGGACCGTTGTCGAACTCCCATCCGTTGGAAGGAGAATATCCTCGTACATTGATTGGTATCTGGAGCGTCCCATTAAAATAGTTAGTCGTTCTCGGTGGAAATCGCCGCCTCAGGGAGATAGCGCCTATTCGTCTTCTTTGAGTTGCTCTAACTCCTGGTCAATCTCGGAGCTCTCAACGTCATCATCAAGCTCATCGAGCGATTCAGCCTCCGACTCGGTAGCCTCCGCTGACTCCTCTCCTTTCCCCATCTCTGCTTTGAGCGTATCGAGCTCCCGGTCAACGGCACCGTCGGTAGAAAGTTGTTCGAGCTCTCGGTCGAGTTCGCTTTTATCCGACAGCGCGTCATCAAGCGCACCGGATTCTCGGAGTTCATCAAGTGCGGCCGCACGCGCTTCCATCTCCTCGGTCCGTTCCTCAGCACGCCGAATCGTTCGCCCTATATCTTCCATTTCGTTGCCCGCACCAGTCATCGCCTCGTTGACCCGCTTGCTTGCCTCGGCTGCCTCGTACCGGGCTTTCATCGTCTCCTTTCGTGTTCGGAACTCCTCAATCTCGCTCTGTAGCGTTTCTTTTTGCTCGATTAGTTCGTCCTGTTTAATCTCCAAACTGCTAATCTGTTCTTCGAGGCCGTCAATCTGGTTCATCTTCTGTTTTTTCTTTTCCAGCGCGCGACGAGCAAGGTCATCTCGACCCTGATTGACTGCCTCACGTGCCTGTTCGTTGTGTTTCTCAACGTTTTCTTCGAGACGACGCTGTTGGATTTCCAGCCGTTTTTTCTGTGTGGTGAGGTCTGCAATCCCCTGTTTGACTTTCTGAAGCTCATCCTGTAACTGCTCGTAGGAGTAATCGAGCTGTTGGCCGGGGTCCTCTGCCCGGTCGAGAAGCGCGTTAATTTTCGACCGGATAAGATACGACGTGCGCGAGAGTATTCCCATACTCTTTCTGTGGTCGCTACAACCTTAAAATTCTTACATCGATTCTCCGGGTGAAGACCAAAACGGGCAGATGAGCCAAGGATTTTCAGGAGTTCGTGCGTACACCGGCTCATGACCGTATTAATTCCTGGCGCGCGTGACGTGCGCGCAACGCTTGATACGCCGACAGCCCAGTCCGAATCCGCATCGTTTGACCGACTTGTCGTTGCCTGTCCGCCACATCCACAGATGGGTGGCGACCGAACGGACGGTCGGCTTCTCGCAGTGAGTGATACGTTGACCGAGCGGGGAATTGCCTGCCTACGTATCGATTACGGGTCATGGGATGACGGTAAAGGTGAAACGACGGATGTCACAAACGCAATAGAGTGGGCAAGAGAGCGTGCGGAGTCAGTTGGCTTGTTTGGCTACAGCTTCGGGGGAACAGTCGCGCTGCTCGCAGCAGACCGTCTCTCTCCAGATGCACTCTCAGTGCTTGCTCCCGGCGAGAGCGTCATTGGCGGAGCAGACCCAGTTGCGGTACTGAGTGGGGTAAAATGCCCCGGACAGTTGCTATACGGAGAGCGCGATACCGTTGTCGACTCCGAGCGGCTTATTGAACGGGCAAGCGCGGCAGGGTTTGACGTCGCGTCACTCGCTGGCGACCATTTTTTCATCGGCCAGCAGGCGAAAATTGCCGACCTCGTTGGAACCTTCTTTGACTCCGCGTTGACCGAGCACTCCTGACGGTTGGGTGGCAAAAAGCGGCGTCGTTCGAAACGGTTTTCATACCGCAAAGCAGACGGTCAGTATGCCGACGGAATCCGACACAGGCTATGACCCTAGTCTGGGACGGAAGTTCATTTTCGTCACCGGTGGTGTGATGTCCGGCCTCGGGAAAGGCATCACTGCCGCCAGCACCGGACGATTGCTGGCGAACGCCGGGTTTGACGTAACCGCTGTCAAAATCGACCCTTATCTCAACGTCGATGCGGGAACGATGAACCCCTTCCAGCACGGGGAAGTGTACGTACTGAAAGACGGTGGCGAGGTCGACCTCGATTTGGGGAACTACGAACGGTTCCTCGATATCGATATGACCTTCGACCACAACGTGACCACTGGGAAAGTCTACGAGCACGTTATCAGCAAAGAACGTGCGGGCGATTATCTCGGAAAGACGGTCCAGATTATCCCCCACATTACTGACGATATCAAGCGACGCGTCCGCGAAGCAGCGGAAGGAAGCGATGTCTGTATCGTCGAAGTCGGTGGGACGGTGGGAGATATCGAGGGGATGCCGTTCCTCGAAGCCCTTCGTCAGTTTGCCCACGAAGAGGACGAGGACGATATTCTCTTTACGCACGTCACGCTCGTTCCGTACTCAAAAAACGGCGAGCAAAAGACCAAACCGACACAACACAGCGTGAAAGAGCTTCGCTCGATTGGTCTGCAACCAGACATCCTCGTTGGTCGGTCACCGGACCCGCTCGATGCTGAGACCCGCGAAAAGATTGCGCTCTTCTGTGACGTTCCGGTGGATGCAGTCTTTTCGAACCCCGATGTTGAGGATATCTATCATGTTCCGCTGATGCTCGAAGAGGAGGGACTGGACCAGTTCGTCCTTGAACACTTTGGACTTACCGAGAGTGCTGCCTCCGAAGCGGAGTACGATACCACCTGGCGCGAGACGGTGACACGGGAGACAGAAGACGAGGTCTCGGTCGCGCTTGTCGGGAAATACGGTCTCGAAGATGCCTACATCTCCATTCACGAAGCGCTGAAACATGCGGGCCTAAAGCGACACACTGCAGTCGATTCACACTGGATACACTCGGAGCAACTTGCCGACGGACACGACGGCAGACTGGACGACGTTGATGGTATCGTCGTCCCCGGTGGATTCGGTGCTCGCGGCACGGAAGGAAAAGTTGAGGCCATCCGCTATGCCCGCGAAAACAACGTTCCGTTCCTCGGCCTCTGTCTTGGCTTCCAGATGGCTGTCGTCGAGTATGCCCGAAACGTCCTTGGACTGGCCGGTGCACACTCAGCCGAACTTGACTCGGAGACACCACACCCAGTCATCGACCTGCTGCCAGAGCAAAAGGAACTCGATGATATGGGCGGAACGATGCGGCTTGGGACACATCTCACTGAGATTCAGGAAGGAACTCTCGCACACGAACTCTACAACGGAACGACTTGTGAGGAACGACACCGACACCGATACGAGGTGAACCCAGACTATATTGACGACCTCGAAGAAGCAGGCCTCGTGTTTTCGGGAACCTCCGGCCGACGGATGGAGATTCTCGAACTCCCCGAGCATCCATACTTCTTCGGCACGCAGTTCCACCCGGAGTTCCGCTCACGACCAACCCGAGCAAGCCCACCCTTTGTGGGCTTCCTTGATGGTATTAACGCCACACGAGGTGACAACTAATGGTAGACGTTGACAGTTTTATTCCAGAAAAGCTAGACGAAATCGAATCGGCAATCGGCGACGCAAACGCGGTTATCGCGCTCTCGGGCGGGGTTGATTCCTCGACCGCCGCAGCGCTTGCCTACGACGCAATCGGCGACCAACTGACGCCCGTTTACGTTGATACGGGGCTGATGCGCAAAGGCGAGACCGACCAGATTCGGGAAACGTTCGACTATATGGACTCGCTGCGCATCGTTGACGCAAAAGACCGGTTTCTCGAAGCGCTCGAAGGCGTGACTGACCCCGAAGAGAAACGCCATGCCATCGGCGAGCAGTTCATCCGTGAGTTCGAAACCGTTGCCCGCGAAGTTGATGCGGATTATCTCGTCCAGGGGACAATCTACCCTGACCGCATCGAGAGCGAAGGGACAATCAAATCTCACCACAACGTCGGTGGCCTCCCGGACGTTGTCGATTTTGAAGGGATTGTCGAGCCGATGCGCGACCTCTACAAAGATGAAGTACGCGAAGTCGCCCGCGAACTCGACCTCGAAGCCATCATCGCCGAGCGGATGCCGTTCCCCGGCCCCGGACTCGCTGTCAGAATTCTTGGCGAAGTAACCGAGGAGAAACTCGCGGTTGCTCGTGAAGCAAACCACGTCGTCGAGGAAGAACTCGAAGAGCACGAGCCGTGGCAAGCCCTGGCGGCTGTTATCGGGAAAGCCACAGGCGTCAAAGGCGACAACCGCGTCCACGGTTGGGTCATCGCCGTGCGCTCCGTCGAGTCACGCGACGGAATGACCGCTCGTGCACAGAACATCGACTGGGAGACGCTCCAGCGAATCCAGTCGCGAATCACCGGTGAGAACGAAAACGTCGCGCGGGTCCTCTATGACGTCACCCACAAACCACCCGCAACCATCGAGTACGAATGAGCAGCCACGTTGTCGTCGTCGGACTCGACGACCATGACATGCAACAGGCGCTCGCTGACGCCGGCCACACCGTCACCCACGTCGACATCGGAAACCGACCAGGGCTCGAAGAGGCAGGGGTCATCGACGCCGACGTGTATCTCCTGACTGAAGCGAAACAAGCAACGTCCATTTCCGTTGCAAAGGACCTCAACCCTGACGTGAAAATTGTGGTCTATGCCGACGAATCATTGCCCGATTTCGCTCGTGGGCAAGCCGACTTGCTGCTTGACCCACAGCTATTCGAGCCAGCGACCGTTGCTGAAGAGATTTCAGGCTAGCAGTTCTGGCAGTTACGACCTATTATTTGGCACACCATCGAGTAGTGACACCAGTCGCTGTTGAGCCGCTGCTCCCACTGGCTGATGTGGCTGGCGGACAGTACCGGCAGGGGCGCCGCGCTGGCGCATGGCCCATTTGAGCCCCGGAATGCCATAGTCGCTCGTGACGGCGGCGTTCAATTCGACGAAATGTCTGTGCTGTTCGCGTGCGGCTGCTGGCTCCGTCTGTGCACAACTGTAAATATCGACAGTGTGTTCCGGGACGAGGTTATTCAGTGCCAGAATAGCACCGGTTGCACCCGCTTCAAGCGCCTGTGAGAGGAGTGAGCCACTGCCAACAAGCAGGTCGAAATCAGCGTCAGCTGTCCGGTTGCTCGTTCTGAGAAACGCCTCTAACGACCCGGAGGAGTCTTTCATCCCGGCGATGTTGTCGTGTGATGCGAGTCCGGCAACAGTCTCTGGTTCAAGACTGACGCCCGTGAATTTCGGGACGGAATACAGGTAGATGGGAAGGTCACTCTCGTCGGCAAGCTCACTGTAGTAGGTGGCAAGGGCACTCTGGCGGTGTTTGTAATAGTACGGCGTCACAACGAGTGCGCCATCAGCACCGGCGTCAGCTGCAGCCGTGGTTGCCGCTATCGTCTCCTCAAGCCCTGGATTACCTGTCCCGGCGAGTACGGAAACCGAACTCTCCGCACAGACAGTCTCGATGACCGCCTGCCGCTCCTCCTGTGTCAACAGTTCCGCTTCACCTGTCGAGCCACAGGGAACAAGAAAGTCGACGTTTCGGGCTTCGAGCCACGCGACAAGGTCGGTTAGCTTCTCAAAATCAACGGCACCAGCCGTCGTAAACGGGGTAACGAGTGGGACACCAATTCCGTGCATACGTCTCCCGTCGAACGCCAGACACAAACAGTTATGTGACGGGAAGGGTGCTGTTGGTCAGAGGAATCGGAAGGTCTCCAGGTTCTTCGGCGCAAACGTCCGCATGTTATACTCGTGATAAAGCGCGGACGACAGGTCCTGTACCGACCGTTCATCACCGTGTACACAGAGAACCTTCTCGGGACGAGGATTCATCGTTTTGACGAAGTTTTCGAGACCAGCGCGGTCAGCGTGGCCCGAGAAGCCATCGACCGTCTCAACCTCCATTTTCAGGGTCAGCGTGTTCTGTCGACCGTCTCCGTAGCCGACTGGGATTTCCTCCCACCCGTTTTGAATACGGCGGCCGAGCGTTCCCTGTGCCTGATACCCGACGAAAACCAGCGACGAGTCGGGGTCGCCGCCGAGGTGTTCAAGCCAGGAGCGAATCGGTCCGCCTTCGAGCATCCCCGACGTAGAGAGGATGATTGCCGGGCCGCCGTCGGTGACCTCCTGTCGCTCTTCCTCCCCACCGTCGATGTGGTTGAACTGCTCGGAGAGGAACGGGTTTGCATCGTCGTGGAAGATACGTTCACGGAGGTCGTCACGGAGATACTCGGGATAGGTGGTGTGAATCGCTGTTGCCTCCCAGATCATTCCGTCAAGGTGGATTGGAACCTCTGGAATCTCGCCCTCTCGCATCGCCTCTTCAAGTACGAGCATAATCTCCTGTGAGCGGCCGACCGCGAATGCCGGAATGAGAACTTTACCGTCCCGCTCAAGCGTATTTTTGAGGACGTGTTTCAGCTTTCGCTCGGAATCTTCCTGATCGGTCTGGTAGTCATCTCGACCGCCGTATGTGGATTCGAGGACGAGCGTCTCGACACGCGGGAAGTTGTTGACCGCACCGTTGAACAGTCGGGTGTCCTCATAATGAATATCACCGGAAAAGGCAACATTATACAGGCCATCGCCGATGTGGAAGTGAGAGATTGCTGAGCCGAGAATGTGGCCAGCGTTGTGGAACGTGAGTTTGACATCCGGCGCAATATCAGTTACGTCACCGTACTCAAGCGGGATGGTGTGTTTGATAGCTTCTCGAACCATCTCCGATTCGTACGGCGGCGCTCTCCCTTCTTTCGCCGCGACATCGAGATAATCGAGCGTCAACAGCCCCATCAGGTCACGGGACGGTTCGGTTGTATAAATTGGTCCGTCGTAGCCATATTTGAACAGCAACGGAACGAGCGCAGAGTGGTCGAGATGAGCGTGCGTGAGGACAACAGCATCAAGCGAATTCGCACCGGAGCCAAGCGCCTCCGGCACCTGCAGATACGGAACTTCGTCTTCGGCACCGGGTTTGTCACCACAGTCGATAAGAATGCGCGTCTCCGGTGTCGAGAGGATGAAAGCTGCTCGCCCAACTTCCCGACAACAGCCAAGCGTCGTAATCCGCACCCACTGGTCATCGGACATTTCCTCGCGGTGAATCTGCCGTCCAACACGTTCGAGAATATCTCGGCGTTCGTTTCGTTCCTGTTTCAGGAAGTTACGGACGTTTTTGACCGTGGACGATTCTATTGGTGGTGTCCGGACGACTTCCGGTGTCCACCCAACTTCTTGTGTGATTTCGCGAAGCGTTGCACCATGTCGACCGATAACCATCCCCGGTTTTGCGGCCTCAATGACGACTTCGCCAGTATCGATATGAAAATCAAGGTCAGTCACGCCTGCTTCTTCCGGAATGACAGCAAGCACTTCCTCGCGCGCTTGTTCCGGTGGTGAGAGCGATGCCGGGTCCGGACGAATGGTAATCCGTTTCCGGAGTTGTGAAGCAAGCTCCCGAACCAGGTCGCCATCGCTGGCAAACCGCTTCGGGTCGCGCGTATATATCACCAGCTCGGGGCCTTCATATCTGACCTCGGTAATGCTGATGTCGTTTGGAACGCTCTGTTCTATCTCCGCCTGTATATCTTCAAGCCGTCTATCTACCCTACTCATAACTGAACACTAGCTGCGCTGCTCATAGCTGAACATTGGTGGTGGTTCGGTGACGGTAAGTGCTACCGGTCGAACAAGTCATAGTCTAACTTGTCTCACTGTTGTCGGTACGTATATCCGGACAAGCAATCCGGAAAACCGTCTATACCCGGAATTGATAGTTCCGATTATAAAAGCCTTCGCAAACGACGGGGTTGTTGCAGGCTTTGCCGTTGCGACACGGACACGCAATCCTTAGGGCCACTCACAACAGAACTGTTGACAATGGGCCTCTTTCGGTCGGACGAGCTGCTCGGTATCGCCGGGGAGACTCTTTCATTTGCGCTGAACGCCGCCGAAGAGACACATCCTCGGGAGTATATGGGCTACCTTCGCACTGAAGAGGCACGTGCCGTTGGACTCGACAGGAATGGCCAGATTATCACGGATATCCTGGTCATTCCAGGGACGACCTCGGATAACTCCAGTGCAACGGTCGACGCCAACCTGAAACCAAACTCCGCACAGATTGTGGGGTCGGTCCATTCACATCCAAGCGGCGTGCTCAGGCCGAGTCAGACCGACCTGGATACCTTCCGAGGCGGCGAGATACACATCATTCTTGGCGCCCCCTACAACTTCACTGACTGGCAGGCGTTCGACAGCGACGGAAACAAGATTGAACTCGATGTGCTCCAGGTCGACCTGCCGGATGCGGAGGAGTTTTTCGATATTACACAAGAGGATATCGACCGTGAACTCGACGACTCAAAAGATGACAGCAGTGGCTTTCTCTCGTGGCTGTGGCGCTAATCCGCAACAAAATAGCGAGCTACCTAATTAGAGCAATCCGGTTTTCTGGAGTTTCATCAGGTCCTCGGTATCGAGGGTCTCGCCCTCTTTGAACTTCTGATAAATCTCCTCGGCTTCCTCGCGTGCGGCTTCCTGTTTTTCCTCGCGGTGTGCACGCTCTTCTTCTTCTTCTTGCTTGTCGAGTTCCCGCAGGCGTTTCTGGACGCGGACGAAATCCTCGTGGTGCTGGTCAGCAGCCTCCTGCACCTCGACGAACTCCTCGTGTTTCTCGTCGGCTTCGTCACGGATGTCGTCGGCTTCACGATAAGCCTCAATCATCTGGTTGTGATGTTGCTGTGCCTTATCAGCCAGCTCGGTCACTTTCTGGTGATGATTGGATGCTTCCGCACGAACCTCCTCAGCTTCGGCCTCAATGTCGTCCAGTTCGTCGTTCTGGTCGAGTTTGGCCTTTTTATCCTGGAGCTGTTCGCGTTTTTCCTCGATTTTCTCGATGAGTTCGCGCTCATCCTCAGCGTCGAGTACTTCGGTCTGCTGTTTGAATTCGAGATCTTCAATCTCGGATTCAAGCTCCTCAATCTGTTTTCCCTCGTCAATTTTCAGGTCGTCTTTGAGCTCCTCAACGCGGTCAAACAGCTCGTTTGCTTTTGCGTTGAGTTCGTTTCGCTGTTCTTTGTGCTCTTGAACCTGCTCGTTAAGCTCGTCACGCTTTTCGCGGTGTTCCTGTGCTTCGTCAACCTTCTCGCGCGTCTTTGCGTTGAGCTCGTCGCGTTCGGATGCTTTTTCAGAAGCAAGCTGGTTTAGTTCGTTTCGTCGGTCACGGAGTTGACCGGCGAGCTTGATGAGTTCCCCCTTCGAGTTCTCTTCAAGTTGTTCGTCTGTGAGTTCGATGTTGTTCGATTCGTCGATTACTTTCGGCATGGTTGTACCTCGATTCCATTCCCGCTGCGGCTGGCGGCAGAACCCTCTCGCGAGGGTAGCGTTCGCCGATAACAAGTGTTCCCTGTCATGTTGGGCGGAGTGCTATACTGCCGTAACGCCGCATACGTTATGGTAATTTCTTATTCAGTGGCCCGATGTTTAAATATTCCGGTCAGATACACCTGTGTTTGCCGTTAACACACCCTCAAACGTGTGTTTTCGGCACTCGAACGATAAACGTGTGATGACCACCGTACAACTAACAGAAATTAATCCAAACGAGTCGTCCAAGATGTCGCTACGAAAGGTGATACACATTCGTCACAGAGGAAGTCGCATCAGCTAGCCGAAGTGTCACTGACTCGGCCTCCTCGGAAATAGCGATTGGTTCGCCGGTCAACACGCCGTGTTCCGGCAGGGTGACGTCGAAGGAGCCCTGTTTGTCGCCCGCAGACCAGTGCAGTTCCCCATCGAACCCCTGAGGACGGTCATTAATGATAACCACTTCGCTCGCCCCTGGTGTCGGATCGCGGAGAAACGCCTGTAACGGCTCGAACGAGGCCGTGAGCGACTTTGCCGATGGTTTTGGACGACCATCATGCTGGTAGATTCCCATCCCTG
>LKNH01000043.1 GCA_001564135.1 Halobacteriaceae archaeon Tc-Br11_E2g27
AACGATGGGCTGTTCGACACTGGAACTGGATGCCAATACCGAATCCCGCGACTGGGTGCTTCCGGACCCGCACGGCGAACCGCTTGAGCGCGTGCGTGAGATTCGAAATGAGATACAGTCGAAGGTAAGCGGGCTGTTTGATGAACTCGAATCCGCCGGGAAGAACTAATTTCGATGGCTGTATCTGGCTGGACCGCAGTAGCCAAACTAATTCATGAGTGAGACCGTTCCGGGGGCGATTCGGCTACGAAGTGCCGGATTCGGCGTGATTCTCGCCGGAGTTGTGCTTGCGCCCCTCTCGCTTGTCACTCCGGCGCTCGTCGCGACCGGAGTGCTTGTCATCGTCGCAGCGGTCGCCGGAGCCGTCGGGCGAAGTCAGGGAACCTGGTGGATACAGCTCTGGGTGGGTGTTGGTGCGGTTGGGCTGATTGGAGTTATCGAGACGGCGACAGCCGTTGGACTGGGGCTGACGCCCGTCGAGTTGAGCGCCTTCGCAATCGTCTTCGGTATTGTTGATGTTGTGGCCGGAACTGCTATTCATCGGCTACGGCCGGCAAATAGCGAGGAATGAACCTAGCGTGACTGATTAGCGCTCACCCAGGATTTGTGAGATGTTACCGTGTCGAATAAGCACCCGAATCTGGTCTCGTTCTTCCAGGTTCGGATACTCCTCGTGGTCAAGGACGTGCTGGTCAATCACCTGTCCGCCCTCCTCGATGAGCAAAACGATGTGCAAGCCGTCGACAATACGGTCGACCGTTGCGTCATAAACGCCGTTCTCATCCGGGGTATCCGGTTGGCCTCCACCTCCCTGGGCGCGGTTGGTTTGTGCCCCGCTGGAGCCAACGAGTGCTGTAAGCGCAGTCCCGCCGGCAGCGAAGCCGCCGATTGTTTTCAGAACGCTTCGTCGGTTTTGTGATGGCGTTGCCATGGGGTCGGTGGCCCCAGTATCCTATATAAAAAGTCGGAACAGCCAGTCGGAATCCAGCGGACAGCGAACCCTATATATTGCTCGGCCACCGACTCCCCGTTCAACGTGAGTGATGCACTTTCGGTCGTCGTCGAGAAACCCCGTACACAGGCAGCTATCGGTTCGCTTCGTGATGAGGGAGTCTACGATGACGACCGAAGCGTCTACGAATGTGGCCCAGAGACAGTCGCTATCCCAGTCAGTTCACCGCCTGAACAGACTGACGTGCTCGAAGTGATTCAGGAAACGGGAGAACTGCGATTGCGAACGCTCGAAGACCACCTCCGCGAACGCGGATGGACCGACGAGGAACTCGAACTGGCCCCTGGGTCATGGGCAGTGATTGGCTCGGTTATTCTCGTCGATATTGGTGACAGCCCGCGACCCGAAGAAGTAGGCGAGTCCCTGCTTGCCATGCACGGCGTTGCCGATACCGTCCTCGCTCGTGACGGAATCGCGGGCCAGCACCGTGAACCGGAGGTACGCGTCATCGTTGGCGAAGGCGATACCGAAACGGTCCACCGAGAACACGGAACTATCTACGCGCTGGACCTCGCTGAAGTGATGTTCTCACCCGGTAACAAAACAGAGCGCTCACAGATGGCCGAGCGTGTGATAGCAGGCGAACGCGTCCTCGATATGTTCGCCGGAATTGGATATTTTACACTGCCGATGGCCCGCGCTGGCGCATCGGTAACTGCCATCGAACGCAACCCGGCGTCGTTTTCGTATCTCATGGAAAATGTCGTCCGAAACGGTGTACAGGACAACGTCGAAACCTATCGAGCAGATTGTCGAGCGGTAATTTCAAATGCGCTCGAAGGTAATACCTTTGAAGGAACTGAAGGGGATGATATTTCTCACAACGGAAATAACGTCTTCGAATTCGACCGCATCGTGATGGGATATTACGACGCGTATGAGTATCTCGACAGTGCCCTCGCAGTTCTCAAAGAAGGTGGGACAATCCATCTGCACGAGGCAACACCCGAAGCGTTGGTTCCCGACCGGCCGGTGAGTCGGTTGACCGAAGCGGCCGAAAAAGCAGGTCGACGCGTTGAGGTACAGGAAACACGGCGTGTGAAAGGCTATAGCGAGGGTGTTGCACACGTGGTCGTTGATGCGACCGTCTGGTAGCGACACCAGATTAGAGCAACGTCCGTGGTACCACGACTCGCGGAAGTGTTATCCGTGGTCTTGCCATATGGTTGTTCGTAATGGCAAACGGTAAGGTTGATTTCTTCAACGACACAGGCGGTTACGGTTTCATTTCGACAGACGACGGCGACCTCGACGACGACGAAGACGTTTTCTTCCACATGGAAGACGTCGGCGGAGAGGACCTGACGGAAGGTACCGAAGTAGAGTTCGATATCGAGTCCTCACCAAAGGGCCCTCGCGCAGCGAACGTCGTTCGACTGTAATATCGAGACAGATTCGTCGCTTCTAGCGACAACTGACACTTCGATTTTTTCGAGCAATCACACGTTGCAGCCGCAGCTTTCTGACACAGCGATTGCTGCCTTACGCTGTGTAACACACAGTGTGTGTTTTCTCGGCGGAAAGACTCGTAATAATCACTATGAGAGGCCACTACCGTTTCGTGGGGTCGGTGAGAGATACTGTGCCAGTTGCCGTCCCAGCTGTGGCGCAAGTGAGCCGACGGCATCCCCGACGAGTAGCTCATACCCAGATTCGAGTGCCGTCTCAACGTGTGCACCGAGCGCGACATCGAAGAGCGCATCGCTGGTTAAAAATCGCCGTGCGCTGGTGAACTCCCGAGGTCGCTCAACGACATACCGGCCACCATCGATAAACGGACCGACTGTTTCGTCCTCGTTCGCGTACGCATCGAAAAACGACTCTGCGTGCTCGCGGACGTGAACAGGTGGTCCGTCGTGACGCTCCACTGCGGGCCGTTCGGCGACGGCCAGTTCAAATAGCAAGACAGCGATGCTATCGCCAGTAGCGGTCGGGTCACTGACAAACGCAGCGCTCCGAAACACCGAAAAGCCCTGACGGTTGAGTTCGGATTCGATGCCCGAGCGCGAGCGTTCTAACTGGGGCCAGAGTTGGTCATCGACGATATCCGGCGTCGGAAACTGGAGCGCGATCGGTGTCGTTCCACGGGAGACAAACCGCTCGCGGACCGTCTCTTCATCAACTGGCTCCGGCGTCGGATACTCGAACAGGTCGGTTCCGGGCGCAGCGACCAGTTCGCGGGCGTAGTGTTGAAATCGGGCGAGATTACCGGCAGACAGCACTGCAGCAACGTTTCGCTCGGGGTCGGTTGGGTCGATAACGGTAAGTGGGTCATCAAACGATGCCATTCCGTGTTCTTCGGGGTCAAATTCCAGCGGCGGGTTCCAGTCGGCCGCGGCTTCAACGAGGGGGCGAAAGCCGCCGAACTCCAACACGAGCAGTTCGGTCAAGTAGCCCGAAAATCCCTGTGTGTGGAGGTCGCTGCCGTAAACGCCGATACCGGAGAGAAACTGTTTGCAGACGCGGATATCGGATGCTATTTCGGGCGTTATCCGTTCACGGATATAGGCCGTGTGAAACGGTGTTCGGTCGACGGATGACTGAATAGCGGTTGCATCCTCGACGGCGTAACAGGGGACGATATCAACTGCAAAGCCATCGTGTTCACCGACGACATAGGGGTGTTCCGCAAATTCCTCGCGGCCATCAGGGAGAACGGCGTGGCCGACAGTGAGTCCGTACGACTCCAGGTGGTCTCGGTCGAGGTCCGGCGGGAATGCAACAAAGATATCGATATCTCGGTCGCCTGCCAGCCAGGTATCGCGGGCGGTCGAACCGGCCAGTTTTACCTCAGCGTCGACTGGCAGGTCGCTGAGCGCCTCTGAAACCCGTTCGGTTAGCGTGTCGATAGCGGTTTGCATCGCCTCACGTTCGGACTCGTCGGGTTCCACCCGCCCACGGACCGTGTCGATAACGGAGGTCCACTCGTCGCTCATACCCAGCGCTTTTTTGCAAGTACGTGAAAGCGTGTCGATGCGCGCTCGAAACGAAACGCCTATCAAATGTATCCGACTACAAGAGGATGCGAGCCGCCGTAGCTCAGTTGGTAGAGCGCCACGCTGTTAACGTGGTTGTCCCAGGTTCGAGTCCTGGCGGTGGCGTAAATTCTCACAGAGAATTTACGAACCCACGAGAATCCTCGACTCTCGGGATGGCGTCAATTTTCGTAGAAAAATTCTTATACATATCTGTGAGAGCCACTAGAACTGATTGGTATCACAATCTCTTTGCAAACAGTAGATTCAAACCGCGACCGGTTCTACGTCAAATAGTTACAGATGTCTTCGGGAATCCGGGCGACTGTGAGGTTTTCTTCGCTCAGTGCGTGTCCGCTCGCAGTCGCCTCGACTGTTTCCGAGTCAGCTATCGAGCAAGTCTCGACGAGCGCAGCATTGTCGGGTGAGAACGGGAGCGTCACCGAGTTTCTGGCGGATGGTGATTCCGGCACAATCTGTGACGCCTGCGCCGAGGCTGGTGCTCAGGTTGAGCCGGTGTTTGAATACGGCACTGCCACGTTATTTCGACTGGAACATGGGGAAGAAGAACGCTGTCCCTGTGAGTCTCTGGGCCGACATGGCTGTCCCGTGCACCGGTATGTTGCAGCCGATGGTGAGTTGACTCTGGTTTTCCATGCTTCGTCGTTCGAACTGTTACAGGAGATAATGGGCGAGTTTCGAGAGTCGTACGCTCCCGTCGACGTCCAGCGTTTGCTTCAGCCTCCGCTTGATGGCACGCCGGAAGAACGTGTCTTCGTCAACCGCGGGACGCTCACAGACCGTCAGTACGAGGTACTTTCCGTGGCGTTCGAACGCGGATATTTCGACCGCCCGAAACAGGCGAATGCGACCGAGCTTGCTGATGAACTTGGCATCACACAATCGACGTTCACCGAGCATCTGATGGCTGCGCACCGCAAGCTGTTGGCTGACATTATCGACTGATATTGGAGCGAGACGTGCGGCCGCTGGGGTGTCGAAACGAAACTGATAATGACTTAAGTCTGTGAGTGCGTAGAGTAGATAGAGAATGACCCTGGCGCAGGAAACGGAGATGTCGGATGCAGAGATAGACCGGTTTCTTGGCGAGCATGAAACGGGTGTCCTATCGCTTGCACGCGCCGAAGAGCCGTACGCGATTCCCATTTCCTACGGATACGATGACGAAAACCGGCAGTTCTACCTGCGGCTAGTTTCTCAACCCGATAGCAAAAAGCGAACATTTCTTGGCTCCTCGCCGAATGCCCATCTTGTCGTTTACGACGAAGCGGATGGTGGCGAAACCTACTGGAGCGTCGTCGCATCAGGTACCTTGCACGATATTGCCCCCGACGAACTCTCTGTCGACCAAATCAAACAATATGGCAACGCACGCCGCCCGCTTTTTGAAATCTGGGGGGCAGAAAAAGACGACCTAGATATTCAACTCTACGAGTTCGTCCCCAACGAGTTGAGCGGCCGCCGAACCGACGTCGAACGCGAGTGATTATTTGAAATCAGTCCGTGTGACCGTCGCCGCACAGACTGGGCAGCCGTTCATCAAAATCGCATTTCGCATCTCATCGTTGACGGAAATCTCCTGTGTGCACTCCGGACAGATATACGTATATTCTTGCATTGTCGTCTGCTGTTCAGTTCTTCGTCGCGTGCTGTTTGACATACCTCAGGGTGCCTCGATAGATGGTGATTACCACGCTATCCAGTAATGGATAGTCCCCGGATATACAGGCTACTTCAAGTAACCCATCGCTGGTTGCTGGGGAGGTATCGTCATAGTTCTGGTACAGCGGATAAAAACCACGCGGTTTGGATAGCCACGTTATACGCTGTTTTCGCTGGCTTCACTCATCTAACCGCATATCTCCACCTGGGCTGTCCGACACATCATCCGCCCAGTCAGCGTCGCCGGACTCAAACTCCTCTTTCAACTGCGCGAACGTCGACCCGCCGCCGCTGTCGCCGTCATCGTCTTCGTCATCATCTTCGTCTTCCTCGCTTCCAGACGCTTGGTCTTCAGTCTCGGCGGTTTCTTCGCCGGATGCAGTTTCATCATCCTCTCCAAAGACGAGTTCGTCGTCCGACTCATCATCAAAAAGGCCCTCGGAATCGTCTTCATCGAACGAGAGCGCTGCAAGATCGTCGTCATCATCGTCCATTGAGAGGGCTGAGAGGTCGTCATCATCGTCAAAGGACAGCTCCTCGTCTGCTTGTGTTTTTTCCTCAGTTGATTCGTCGCTGTCAGAACCGGCTGAGTCATCACCGAAGGAAATCTCTGCTTCCTCCAGCGGGACGACGCCGCTTTCTTGCTCGCTCGCTGTCTCTTCGGCTGCCGTGGATTGCTCAGTTGTTTCGAGTGAGTCATCTTCGGTCTCATCAGGGCTTTCATCCGTCAAGCTCGCTTCTGCCGCCCAGTCAGCGTCGCCGGATTCGAACTCCTCTTTCAACTGTGCGAACGTCGACCCGCCGGTATCATCCTGTGTTTCGTCCACCGACATCTCACCCTCGTCCGGTGGCTGTTCATCGGTCGACTTTTCGCTGTCGTCGGCTGAGTCCTCGCTCTCTTCGGCTTCGAACTGCGCTTTCAACTCAGCGAACCGTTCGCTGCCTGCCTTGCCCGCGACTGCCGAGTTGGCCTCCGCGGCTGCGGCTGGCTCGGGTTCAGCCATCGATTGAGACGACTCGGCAGTAACCATGTCGTGACTGTGTGATTTATCGGGCGACCTCGCTGCTGCTGGCTCTGTGGTTCCGTCCGTAGCTGGCTGTGCCCTCGTCTCCGGCTCTATCTGTACGTCAGCTTCTGTCTGTGAAGCTGTTGTCTGTGGGATACTCTCTTGTTTGTCTCCTGCTGAAACGAGTGATGGGTCAAGTGGCTCGCAGGCCTGCTGGACTGTCCGAAGGGCTGACGGTTCGCCGATTGCAACCAGTTCCGTTCCCGGTGTCAACCGTGTTTTTGTTTCCGGGAGCGAGACGACAGTTCCATCCTCGCGAGTGAGTGCCACAACTGTGAGCGAAAGCGCGCCGACTGGGAAGCCGTGCAATGGACTGCCGGCTGCAACCGTTGCTGTGGCAACAGTTTCGTCCGCTTCGGCAAGCCGCTCTGCAAACTCCTGTGGCGCTCGGTTTGTTGCCGGGAGCGTCACGAGACGGTACTCCCGTCGTGGGTCAATTCGTGGGGTGTCGGACGCGGCAATCGCAAGCGTAACGATATCACCGGCAATCCCTCGAATCTCTCCTGTGAGGACCTGTCGGAACGGGTCGGTCTCCCAGACCTGTACCTCATCGCCAGGAGATGCCGTCGGAGCAGGGTCCGCTCGAATTGCAACGGCAGTGGTCTCGGCCGGCAGCGTATTTCCGATTCCGCCTGAGCGGTCACCGACGGTTACCGATGAGACAGTCCCGTCAGCACTTACTGATATGTCGACGTGTGCAAGGTCGTACTCTGCCCGTATCCTGGTCGCAAGCCACGTTTCGAGTTCCGCTGGTGATAGCGGTGGACAGTTGAACGTTGCTCCAGTGAGGTCAGCTTTCACGCTGTCGCCCGCTGGTTCGTATCCAACGCTGTCCGCAATTGTCTCTGGAAGACTCACAGTGTGTTCTTCTTGCCGCTCCGTTTCAGCTTCCTCACGATTGTCCGGTCGTCTTGGCTCGCTGTCGGCGGGTGTCTGTTGCTCCTCGCCGAGGATATCTATCGCAAACCGTGTTCCCACATGACGGCCAAGGAGCGACCCGGCGGCCCCGGAGAGAAATGCACCGAGGGCAAAAAGCGCCAGCGCGATGTCACCATCGACAGCCGTCTCAGGAATAACTGGCCCGCTACTACCGGCCGCTATCAAATAGCCTGTGACGGCGCTCACTCCGAGTAACAATATAAACTCGCGGGGAACGGTGTGGTTGTACTGTTGTCGTGACGCCGTTGCTGTGACGGCTGCGAGGGCACCGGCCAGTGCTGCAAGCCCGAGGAACTGCGCGGTGAGTTCCAGCGATTGGGTGAGTACAAACGGTTCGAACCAACGATTCAAGCCGGGTATGACAGCGCTGTTCACCGGGACGGAACTGGCGCTCATTGTGTCTCACCCAGCATCTGTATGCGCTTTTCGGGACCAGCGACGAACAGCTCGTCTCCTGGTGATAACCGCTTCTCTCCGCCTGGTGAGAACTGCCAGTAACCGTCGGCTGCTACCCCGAGTATCGTCAGTTCGTGTTCGTCGACTGCTAGTTCACCGACGGTTCGTCCCGACAGCGAGTCAGCCGGCGACACCTGTCGCCTTGTCAGTTCGTTCCCGGCTTTTTGAATCCGAGAGACGAGCTCGTGTGATTTTGGTGTTTCTCGTGATTCGACGACGATTTTGACCGCTGGTGCGCGGACAAGCGGTTCGACATCCGTTCGCGTTACGGCAACAGTGAGCCGTCCGTTGCCGCCTGCTGTTGTTGCAGAATCGGACGGGCTATCCTCTTCATCAGCTTCTGTGTGTGCTGCAATGACTGTCCCACGAACCTGCGTGCTTGGGGTGATAACAGTCACTGCGTCACCTGCGGAGACGCCTGTCGGAATCAACCCGTTGACCGAGACCGCATGCCGGCCATCGTCAGCTAGCTGATTCGATAACTGGGAAAACGCGGGCGCTTCGTCTCGGATATCTTGCTCGTGTTGTACTTTGCTGCCAGATTGGTGGCCGGGTTGCTGCTCGGCTGCTTTGACCTCTTGTTTTTGCTCGGCAATTTTCATATTCGATTCTCGCTCGCCGAACAGCTGCGCGCGTCGCCTTCCATACTCATGTGCCGAGACGCCGAGTACAGCGATGACAAGTGCCGAAACGCCAAAGCCAGTCGGTCCAGGAACCGAGAGACCTGGTGTCTCAACGAACAACACGACGGCAGCGTTGCCCCCGGCTAGAAAGAGTGCAATCAGTGCCGCTCCTGGCCAGGGGACTGTCCTGTCTGTCCATTGCGTGAGCCCAAATCCAACCCCCCAACTGACGAGCGCGGGAATAACTCCCACGAGGAGCCCGAAATAAATCCCAAGGAGAAGCTCCGCCGGAAATGATACCATACCTGTGGTAGGTTTCCCCTGACTAAAAGGCGTTTCTCCCAACAGTATCTTTATCCGGGATACCGCCGATATCACGCGTATCGATGGCCATCCAGTACACCCCACATGCGCTCCCGCTTATCTTTTCAGCGGGTATTGCGCTCGTTGGGGCTGCTGTCGCTTGGCGACGGCGTCGTGGCTCGCTTGAGGTATGGGGGACAATTGTTCAACTTGCCGTTGCCGCCTGGGCCTTGTTGGTGTTAGCCACGGTGACGGTGACTGCCGAGTCGTTGAAGACCGTTGGCATTACGTTGCTGTATCCGCTCGCGGTCGCTGCGAACATTTTCTTTCTCGTCTTTACGGTTCATTTTGTCGGCCGGTCGGCGTTGCTTACCCGCAGACGGCTTGCTCTCTTGCTGTCTTTTCCCATGCTCTTTCTCCTTGCGGGAGTGACAAACGGCCTCGGCTTCCACAGCCAGCTGTTTGATGTCGCTGGCACGTACGAAGCGCGCGGCTTCGTCGCCCTGGACTATGCGTTCGGTCCACTGTTCTATTTGTTGGTCGTTCCAGCGTACGGCATCTCGCTCGTCTATCTCGGGTTGCTTGTCCAGCAGTACCGTCGGTCACGAAACGTCTACCGGACGATGAGCGCGCTCCTTTTTGTCTGTCTTGCAACACTCGCTGCAGTGACGGTTATCTCTCTTGCCGGATATAGCCCGTTCCCGCATTTTATGCTGTTTCCATATACGTATCTCGTCCTGGGGGTCGTACTCGTTCTTGGTACCTCCAGCGCGACGTTCCTCCGGATTCTTCCTGTTGAAGAGGTTGTTGCGCTCATGCACCCCCATGCAAGCGGGACAATCCCTACTGCTCGCGATGTCATCGTCCAGGAGATAGATGATGGTATCATCGTCTTCGACTCGGATGATATTGTCGTCGACAGTAACGCAACGGCGAAAGAACTGCTGGCAACTGACCGACCTATTGGGGAACCAGTCTCGACGGCCCTTGCAGTCGAGACCGAAAACGGGCAATCACTTGCGGATGTCCTCTTTCCTGATGGAACCGTTTCCGAACATGTCACAGAGTGCTGGATTGAACACGACGGAGAGCGGCGGTGTTATGATATCCGCATCTCTGAACTTGCAAGCGCCGACGAACCTGCTGCGGGTCACGTTGCGTTGGTTCGGGATATCACCGAGCGAAAGCGTCGCGAACAGATGCTTCGCGAACGCGAACAGGCGCTCAAAGCCCAAAAAGAACAACTCGAAACCAAAACCGTCCAACTCGAACACCAGAACGAACGTCTCGACCGGTTTGCGGGTATTGTCTCACATGACCTCAGAAACCCGTTGAACGTAGCATACGGTCGCACATCACTCATCGCTGCCGAACTCGAACAGCTTGAGGAACCGCCCGTCGACACTGAGCATCTCGAGATTACCGAACGGTCCTTACAGCGAATGGAAGAGATAATCGAGGACGCGCTCACACTTGCACGGCAGGGCCGTGCCCTCACTGAGACGGAGCCAGTCTCACTTGCCCGGACGGTCAGACAGGGCTGGCAGAACGTTGATACCCAGGATGCGACGCTCGAAGCGGACATCTCGATGACCGTTGAGTCGGCCGAAAACAGGCTGTTCAACCTCTTTGAGAACCTCTTTCGCAACGCTGTGGAGCATGGTGGGATGGACGTCACGGTTCGGGTTGGACCGCTTGAGAACGGATTTTACGTGGAGGATAACGGACCAGGCATCCCCGAGGAGAACAAAGAATCTGTCCTCGAAGAAGGTGTTTCGACGGCCGAAGACGGCACCGGATTTGGGCTGGCAATTGTCAACAATATCGTCAGGGCGCACGGCTGGTCGCTTACGGTGGCAGATGCCGACTCCGGCGGGGCGCGGTTCGAAATCACGGGGGTGACCGTTGTTGAGACGCCGGAGACACCCTCATGAGTAATTGACAACAGATAGCTGTGACAGGCCCGTCAGTAGAGAGAAGCGCATGAGGGCGCTATCAGCCCAAAACCTGAACATTAAACGTCTTGGCACCAAATCGGCTTTATATGTCTAAACCAACTCGTCGAGAACGAATTCACAACCTCGACGTAACGGTCTGGGTGGGAAAACACGGTATTGATGCGGTCGTCGATGAGCTAAACGACCAGCTACAGAACCGTGATTTCGTGAAAGTAAAATTCCACCGAGCGGCCCGAGCGGAGGCTGACGCCGACGAACTGACTGAACAGCTCGCCGAGCGAGTAAACGCCAAGGTTGTCGAAACACGCGGCCATACGGGGGTCCTTGAGCGATGAGTGGTCCGCTTGGTTTCTTTGTCCCAGCAGCCCTCGGACCGGTTGAAGAGTCGCTAGAGGCGGTTGGGATAGACCTCGAAACCATCGCGTCTGTTGGGATATTTATCGCTGTTGCAGTTATCGCCTATCTGGTCGGACGGGCCATTGTTGGGCCGTTGTTTAACCGTGTGGCAAACGCCCGAGAGCTTGATGCGCATGCAAGACGGCCACTCAAGAAACTGCTGAACTTTCTCATCTTCTTTGCCGCCATCTCCGTCGCGTTCGGTGCTGCCGGCTTTGGTAACTTCCTTCGGTCGCTTGCGACAATCGCTGCTGCCGCAACGCTCGCAATTGGTTTTGCCCTCCAGGATGTCATCAAAAACTTCGTTGCCGGCATCTTCATTTTCACTGACCGGCCGTTCCGTATCGGCGACTGGATTGAATGGGATGGCAACAGCGGGATTGTGGAAGATATCAGTCTTCGGGTCTCCCGCGTTCGAACCTTCGATAACGAACTGCTCACCGTCCCGAACTCACACCTGACGGACACCGTCGTCAAAAATCCGGTAGCGAACGGCCGACTCCGACTCAAAGTTGATTTCGGTATCGGCTACGACGACGATATCGAACAGGCAACCGAAATTATCGTCGAGGAAGCTGAAAAGCACGAGGGCATTATGGACGAGCCAGCGCCGTCGGTTCGACTTGTCGAACTCGGCGACTCATCGGTTGGGCTTCAGTCACGCATCTGGATTGAAAGTCCGACACGGGCTGATTTCGTCAAAACCCGCGGCGAGTACGTTCAGACGGTCAAAGAGCGCTTCGACGCGGAAGGTATCAACATTCCGTATCCGAACCGCACCATCGGCGGCGACCTACAGATTCAGGGTATCGACGACCTCGCAACGCAGTCGGACTGATAGGCGACGCTGTTATCGAGAACTACCAATTACTCTTTTAATCACAACCACAGCAACTGCGCGTGTCGCGTCCCGTCGAAATCCAGGACGTTCTCTTCGTCGACAAACCCGCGCTCGATAGCAAGGTTGACGGCGCGAGTACCGACGAGGTTTGCCGTCGTACAGCGGGCGAGGCTGGCAACGACTGTTTCCTCGTCGGCTTCGTCGCCATCGTAGAACTCGGGTGAGACCGTTAACGACACCGAACCGTTTTCGAACTCTTTGCCGAGCAGGTCACCGTCGCAGACCGAGACGAGTCGCCCTTTCGGGGTTTCACGCTCGTTGAGCAACAGTGCGGGGGTTTCGTTTGGCTCGCTCATCTAGTCACTCCTGTAACCGGTCCGAATCGACCAGCTCCTGTTCGTTTTCCGAACGGAGCGCTTCGGCTTCCTGTGCCACTTCCTCTGCCTGTTCGTCCTCGCCCAGTGCTTCGAGTGCGATGGCTTTCTCCTCCAGCAGGTCGGCGCTTCGGTATCCGAGCCGGATAGCGTTATCGAAGGCGTTGAGCGCATCCTCAGCGAGGCCCCGCTCGTTC